>JAPUJX010000524.1 GCA_027295975.1 Gammaproteobacteria bacterium | reverse complement strand
AGGCGCCGGTAAATCGGTAAGGCGGCGTCACGTCGGGTGCGACGACATAAACACGCAGGCGGACGATATCAAGATCGTTCATGGCCCATCCCCTTCAATGTTCACTCGCGCGAAGGCGTCGGCTTCAACCCGCGACGAGTGGAGGCTCAAACCAAGTTCCAGAGGCTCTCTACTCTGATCACCCTCTAGGGAGGGTCCGTTTCCAGCTCTACGCCCAATCCATCGGCAATCCTGTTCACAAACCCGAAGTACGCCGTGATTGCGCAGATATCGTGGATCGCGCGATCCTCGAATCCCGCCTCACGAAGACTCTGCACATCGGCCGCTGTGATCTCCTGCGGCTGACGCGTCAGCTTGACGGCATAATCGAGCATCGAGCGATCCGCATCATCCGTCGCGGCGGACCTGTAGTCGGACCCTAGCGCCTTAATCAGACGGTCCTGTTCGGTCGCCGTCCATCGTTTCGCTTTGAGGAGTTGACGGAGCCCCGCCCCGTGGTGATGTATTCAATAATGGCACCCGTTGATAGTAGAGACAACGACGGCAATCATCTCTCTCTGGATCCGGCTGAGCGGTCCAGGGCCATGCATGAGCTCAACATAAAGATTGTAATGCTGTTTCATGACCCGGCTATGTATCCCATGAATGCGGAGGATGTTGTCGCGATCAGTGACACGATCGCCCGGCGGGATTTGATCTTCAGCCTGATACGGTATGAACGCCATCGTTGTCCCCCGTTACTCCACTCCAAGTCGCCCGTAAAACGTCATACGCGCCGATTCCGAAAGCGATAGTCCGGGCTCGGTGTTGTAGGCAAGTACCACCAGCATTCGGGTACGGCTGCCTTTAACCGGTGTAACACGGTGCATCGAATTACGCCCTCGAAATAATACCAGAGCACCCGCGTCCATCGCCAGAGTCTTCGTGGGTACATTGCCATCGAGAATCTCCCCGGAAAGCCCGTAGTTCATTTCACCGCTGTCGGCATCGCGCACGTCTTTCACGTATTCGAACACACCTCCGCTTTCAGGAATCTGAATCAGCAGGGTGATAGCAAAGGAAGAATTGTCGAAGTGCCAGCCAAGCTCCTGTCCCTCACCTGCATAGTGAAGATTGATCGAAGACATCGCATCGCCATATTCGTGCAGTTCGGCTTCACCGAGAACGGCGCACAAGAATTCACGAAACTCCGTGGCGTCATAGAGAGTGTGCAACACCGAGCCATCAGGGATCTGGTCCGTTGTGATACATCCTTTTGATGAAGCAACTTCCCGGTTTCGTGGATGGCCAGCCGGATAATGAGGGTCAGACGGTTTGAGGTAAATATTGTGGTTATTGACCGTGTAGTAAGCGAGATGCTGGTTTACTTCACCTTCGCTCTGAATGGACGCAATTGCCGCCGGCTTCACAAAATTGTGCATGACCAGCGCCCCGTTTTCGTCCAGCGTGCGCTTACACCCGGTACGAAAAGTGCCATCTTTTAACGGGTATCGCTCCAGGTCGATCACGTTTGCCAAAACCTGACTCATGCGGAACTCCTGAAAACGGCAAAGGCGGCGTGGTGGCGCGTGGACGCTTTCCCCGCCGGACGTGCTGTAAGCAGACCGTGCCCTCGCAGTGGAACCACGAAAGGCCTCTCCTGTCGTTGTGACCCGGGGCTATTGTGGCCTATTTGGGGCTGCGGAGGGTAGCAGTAGCGGGATGAGGGTCCACCGAACCTCACAGCCCGACCTCTGTGAGCCGCGTCATCCGAGCATAAGCTCAATTTTTAACAGGAGTTACCGAGGAAACTCCAATCCGGTACGATTTGGTCGGGGCGAGAGGATTTGAACCTCCGACATCCTGCTCCCAAAGCAGGCGCGCTACCGGGCTGCGCTACGCCCCGTCAACAACTTACGAGAACTCGTCCTTTTCTGCTGCCATATTGCTGCCATGTAGATTCGGGGCCGGCCTCTCCAGAGCCTCCATGGCCGCCCGCAGGTGCTCCGGCTGCAGGTGCATGTACCTGGCGGTGATCGTGGGAGTGCTCTGGCCCACCAGGTCCGCGATGGCCTTCATCGGCACCCCGCGCACGGTGAGGCGGGAGATGAACGTGTGCCGGAGGCTGTGGGCCGAGGCCTCCGGGATGCCCGCCCGCACCATGGCCGCTTTGACCTGGTGTGAGGCCAGCTTCCGGTCGATGGAATTTCCCTCTTCGTCGCCGAACACCAACTCGCTCCGCATCCTTCTGGGCTGCGATTCGGCGATCTCCTCAAGTGTCTTCGTGTACGGGACTCGGCGCGGTTTCCCGGTCTTCCCCACCGCCACATAGATCCAGCCCGTTCGCTTGTCGAGGTCGGCCCACCGCAGCTTGAGTGGCTCGCTCAGGCGCATCCCGGTCTCAGCCAGCCAAGCGATCAGCCGTCGCACGTCCTTCGGCGCACACTCCTCCACCTGCGTTACTTGCTCGCCTGTGAGGAACACCTCCTTTCCCGGAGGTTCACTTGGGCGTTTCACCCGAATCGGGTCCGCCGGGTTTTCACTCATCAAGCCTTTCCCAACCGCCCACCGGAACAGGGTACCCAGCGAGATCAGGTCCTTCCTCACCGTCGAAGGACCCTTGTGCTTCAGGCGCTCATTGCGGAACGCTTCCACCTGCATCGGACCAATCGCAGCCAGCGGCGTGTCCGCATCGAAGTGCACCAGCCACACCTTCGAGCGC
>JAPUJX010000523.1 GCA_027295975.1 Gammaproteobacteria bacterium | reverse complement strand
ACCTACTTTCTCGCGGCCGGGGCGGTGCGTGGAAGGGGCATCAGGGTGATCGGAATCGGTAAAAACAGCGTCCAGGGTGATGTTGCATTCGCCGATGTGCTCACCGCCATGGGGGCTCGCGTGACCGCGCATACCAATGCCATCGAGATTTCACCAGGCAAGTTGCGTGGCGTAACGCTGGATCTCAACCACATCCCAGATGCCGCGATGACGGTTGCGGTCCTGGCGCTGTTCGCCGAAGGTCCGACTCGCATCGAAAACATATATAACTGGCGGGTGAAAGAAACCGATCGCATTGAAGCCATGACGACGGAACTGAAGAAGCTTGGCGCCGAAGTCGAAGGGGGACGCGATTACATCGAAGTTACCCCCCCATCCCAGCTAAAGTCGGCAACCATCGATACCTACGGTGATCACCGCATGGCCATGTGCTTTTCTCTCGCGGCACTTGGCGGTGCTCCCATTACCATCAACGACCCGGGTTGTGTCAGCAAGACGTTTCCCGATTACTTCGAGGTATTCGGCTCACTGGCCAGCTGAGCGGCTGGTTGGTTTCATCCGAATACGAGGTTTGCGCTCCGGTCCATCAGCGCCGGGCCGAAGTGCGCCGAGCAGCACCCCGAAAAAATCATCGAGCCCGGCAGCAAAATCCGGCGCATGGGGATCCTCTTCCAGAATCATTTTGCTGTACTGGGAGAATATCCGGGGAAATATCCGCACGGCCAGCAGCGCCAGGGTCAGATGGCGTGGATCCAGATCGGATCGCAAGACCCCCGCTTCCTGTTCTCGAACAACCGCCCTCAGCAGCCGCTGCCAGGCGAACGTGCGATTCGGCTCCGCGACTATGTCATCGGCTCCTCTGGTCAACGCCTCCCAGGTCATGAGCCGCAATACCAGAGGATCGAATCCGTCGTCCAGGGCATCAGCTACGTTTGCCGGTTCGCTTTGAGGTCCCTGGATCGCGAGACGGGAGTCCAACGCCGCCGTGTACAAGCCGTTTTTAGACTGAAAATAGTGATAAATCATGCGCTTGTTCACCCCCGCTGATTTCGCGACCTCATCGATACGCGCGCCGGCAAAACCTGCCCGGGCGAACTCGCTGCACGCCGCGTCCAGAATACGCAACCGGGTGCGTTGTCGATCTCTGGTGGTCATGAATCGGTCCTCTTAGTAACTGTTTAGTTACTTTATAAGTAACTTTTTAGTTAATTAACACGGATCTTGCAACCGATTCCCGAACTCAACCGAAACACCATCTGCAGTCAATCACCGTGACCTAATAATCAGGTAGTTATGACGATGAGGTGTCCCGTGGCCGGGTTCGATCCAATTACCTCAGGCACTAGATAGTAACCGACTAGTTACTTATATTCTCTATCGACTACCCGGCAAGGCGATGATATAAAGCAGTGTGATACAGCTACCAGAAGGTGCCGGCCACCGGGCCATTGACCGTTGCCCGAAATCCGACGAGGAAACAGATTGAACAACATCTCGCTGACATTGGTTTGTGGATTGAGCATATTTTTCTGCAGCCAACTATCCGCCGCCAGTCGGATTGAGTTGGTTGAAAAGTACATCCAGGCGTTTTCCCCGGGCGCCTCGGAACAGATGCAGCTGGATGCGCTGAATGAGCTGCAATGGAGTGGAATATCGGATACTCGCGTTTACGACCTGGTGGAGCGGAACCTGCTTGACAAATATCCGAGTGCATCTTCAAAAAAGAACCTGGACCTGGTCAGTTGGTACGCCAAGTCACTGGGCACATCTGGACTCGATAAATATCGCGCGACGCTACAGCAGGTTATCGACGCCGGAACCAACAAGAAAGTCACGAAATATGCTCGGGAAGGGTTGGACAATCTATCGAAATATGCCGTATGGAATCCAATCATCTCCGATCGGAAAAATGCCAGACTCGACAAACCCCACGTGGTGAACGGATATGCCAACATGTTGCGCAGCGAAAACTGGGAGATGATGAACATCGCCGCCAAGAGGATAATGGCTGAGTCGGTTTTCGACGATTACCTGCTTCAGGTGCTGGACGAAACACTGCGAGGGTTATACAGGGAGAGCTACAGCGGGAAAAACCAAATCCTGACCCTCGCATGGATGACCAGAGCCCTTGCGGCCTCGGGAAATCCTGACTACAAAACGGTCGTTGAAGAAGTTGCCGACAACGCGGGAACCAAAAAGGTGAGAAGGTACGCATCGAAGTACCTGCGGAAGTATTATTAGCCGGGATCATCCACGAACGATCCCCAACGTCTTATTCATAATTTGATGCCCAGGCTCAATACGATGGGAAAATCAAAGCCGTCGTTATCATCAAACAGATTGGCATTGGAGAAGTGTTTCCACGACAAGGACAGAACACCTTCCCTCTCCTGTCCGAAATCAAGCTGGAGCCCCACGCCAATCTGAGCCTGAAAAGCGAAGTGGTTGGCCTGTTCGCGCTCACCAAGCCGATTGGCGCTGATGTAACTCGGTCCCAACGCCCTTACGAAGAAATACGGGTTCACCCAATTCGGGAAGGCCCTGGCGAACTTCCCCTCGGCGCGGGGAAACAGCGATAGTTGAGGATAAATCGACAAAGCATGTATCTCGTCGTTCTCAACGGTGTCGGTACTCATGTAGGTATAACTGACCCCGATGAGCAGGTGTTGGCGTGGGGAGCGCTCATATCGGTAAAAGGCGAAGTCCACACCCAGGGTTCTGTTTTCCTGGGATGAGGAGATCTGTGAGCCGCCGCCGTGGGTGAGAATGAGTTCATTGGCGTTGCCGGGAAACGGAATCAGCAGAACAAACAAAGTAATCCATCCATTGATGGACAGGAGCGCAACCGGCTGGTGGGTCATTAAGCCGCCCGGCACTCGAGAAGCGTGTGACCGAGGCCAACATCGTCGTGAGTAGCAACTATTTCATAACCCTGTTCAAAGAGTATCCGCTCGAAGGTTTCGCTTCGATACATTCGGCTGTTTCCGTTGGCCATGGCAGTGAAGTAGAGCGATATGGCATTGAGGCTGTAGGTTGCTGCTTCGAATCTCTGTCGGTCGACAAAGGTCTCCATGATGAAAACCCGACCGGCGGCGGTCATCGCCGGGTGAAGACTCGCCAGGATCTGCGCGATCTGCTGCTCCGGGAAACAGTCGAGAAACTGACTCATCCAGATCACGTCGAACCTGGCTGGCCAGTCAACCTGTCCCGTCGGAAGATCCACTTCCTGATAATGCACCCGGCCGGCATAGGGCGTCCGGGAAAATTCCTCCCTTGCTCTGGAGAGCTGACCGGGAAGGTCCGCGATGGTGATTTCCACCTTGTCGTCGTGTTGCAGGCAACGCAGCGCCCATTTGCCGGTGTTGCCACCGATGTCCAGGAGGTTGGTTACGGGCGCTCCGAATACGATGGCGGCAGCCTCCTTGAAGGCTCGATCCGAATAAAAGTGATCAAAAGCGTACCAGCTGTTCTGCACGTCGCCGGGTAGTTCGGTTATGCAGTCGTAGATCGTTTCGGCGTCGGAAAACACCTTGAGCCCCGCCGGTTTGCCGGTGGCCAGCGCAGCGTCGAGAAGAAACATGCCCTGGTAACAGACATCGTGAACGAAATCGATGTTCACCTGGGTCATTTTATCGTACAGGACGATGGCCCCGGTTTTGGTCAGTGCCAGATTGCCGTCCGCTCGAGTGATGACGTCCGCGCTGTCGGCAACTTCCAACAGGACTTCGAGCGCATAAACACTGAGGTCCGTTTTCTTCGAGATCTGCTCGAGCGTCGGGCCGGGTGGATCGGCGCCGTCAATGGTCTTGAGC
>JAPUJX010000522.1 GCA_027295975.1 Gammaproteobacteria bacterium | reverse complement strand
AAACGCATCAAGCGGGTACCTATGCTGGATACCACGGATCTGCGTTACAAAATGCATTTGAAACGACCCCTGCCAACGTCCCAGGCGGTAATGTTCTGCTTGATGGACGTTTCGGGGTCCATGGATCAGAGCATCAAGGATATGGCGAAGCGCTTCTATCTGTTGTTGTACATGTTTTTGAAGCGCCATTATGAAAAAACCGATATCGTATTTATCCGTCATCACACGGTGGCAAAAGAAGTAGAAGAACAGGAATTTTTCTACTCGAGGGAAACCGGAGGCACGGTGGTCTCGAGTGCGCTCAAACTCATGTACCAGATTATCGAGGCGCGTTATTCACCTAACGCGTGGAATATCTACGGTGCCCAGGCGTCGGATGGTGACAACTGGAATGACGATTCCCCCACGTGTAGCAGACTGTTACGCGAGAAGCTGTTACCGCTGGTGCAGTATTTCGCTTACGTGGAGATCACCAAGCGTAGTCACCAGGCACTCTGGCGCGAGTACGATCAGCTTTCGGATGAATTTCCCGACGCTTTTGCTCAGCGGCACATCCAGAAGGTTTCCGACATCTTTCCGGTATTTCACGATTTATTTCAAAAAAAGGATGTGGCGTGAGTAAGAAGCAGTCCAAGCTGTTGTCGACAGGCAGCGAATGGACCTTTGAGTTGATCGAGACCTACGATTCCGAAATCGGGCGAATCGCTGAAGGTTTCGGCCTCGATACCTATCCGAACCAGATAGAGATCATCCGCTCCGATCAGATGATGGATGCATACTCGTCCATCGGCATGCCGGTTGGTTATAACCACTGGTCGTTCGGTAAACATTTCGTCGACGTTGAGCGCAACTATCAACGTGGGCTGATGGGGCTCGCATACGAGATCGTCATCAACTCGAACCCGTGCATCGCCTATCTCATGGAGGAAAACAGCATGACCATGCAGGCGTTGGTGATCGCCCATGCATGTTATGGCCATAACTCGTTCTTCAAAGGCAATTATCTCTTCCGGACCTGGACGGATGCCGGCGCCATCATCGACTATCTGGTGTTCGCAAAGAAATACATCAGCGATAGTGAAGAGCGTTACGGCGCGCAGGCAGTGGAGGAAATTGTCGATTCCTGCCATGCGCTCATGAATTACGGGGTTGACCGCTACAAGCGGCCTCATCCCATCTCTGCCGAGGAGGAAAAACGTCGACAGAAGGAACGTGCGGAGTATGTACAACGCAATATCAATACATTATGGCGTACGCTTCCACAGACAGATCAGGTGCGCGACGTCGAAGAGGATTGTTTCCCCAAAGAGCCCCAGGAAAACCTCCTCTATTTTATCGAGAAAAACGCGCCTTTGTTGCAACCCTGGCAGCGGGAAATTGTGCGGATCGTCCGCAAGGTGGCGCAATATTTCTACCCGCAACGACAGACCCAGGTCATGAACGAGGGGTGGGCCAGCTTCTGGCACTACACTCTGTTGAATCAACTCTACGACGAGGGTCTGGTCAACGAAGGATTCATGATGGAATTCCTGGCCGCCCACACGGCGGTGATGTTCCAGCCCGGTTACGATCACTCTGGTTATCAGGGCATCAACCCATATGCGCTTGGATTTGCCATATATTCAGATCTACGCCGGGTTTGTGAGAATCCCACGGATGAAGATCGCACCTGGTTTCCTGATTTTGCCGGCGCGAACTGGCTCGAAGTATTGCCGGGTGCCATGCGCGATTTCAAGGATGAGAGTTTTGTTCTGCAGTTCCTGTCACCGAAAGTAATGCGCGATCTCAGACTGTTTGGCGTTGTAGACGACGACCAGGAAAGCGATATCGAGGTGTCTGCCATCCACGACTCGGGAGGATATTGCAGGGTACGGGAGTTGTTGGCGAGTCAATACAACCTTGGAGATCAGGAACCCAACATCCAGGTGGTTCACGTGGACCTGACAGGCGACCGCACGCTGACCCTGCACCATGCTCAGCACGCCCGACGGCCGCTCGGGCCGACGACCGATGATGTGCTCAAGCACCTCCATCGATTGTGGGGTTTCCCGGTGCGCCTCCAATCCTTATGGCAAGACGAGATCGTCGAAACTGTTTCATGTCCTAAAATCGACGAACAGACGGCCGCGTAACCACAAAATCCGGATATTTGGATCCGGCGGTTTCGGTGGTACCGTCCGACCATGGAGATCTACTTAGTTGGCGGAGCGGTCCGCGATCAGCTTCTCGGCAAACCGGTTACCGATCGAGACTGGGTGGTGGTGGGCAGTTCCTCCCGGGAGATGGTCGAGCTGGGATATAAACGGGTAGGACGAGATTTTCCGGTATTTCTGCATCCCGAGACTTCGGAGGAATACGCCCTTGCCCGCACGGAACGGAAGACCGGACCCGGCCATACGGGTTTCGAGTTTGATACCGGATTGGACGTATCGTTGGAAGAGGACCTCTCCCGTCGCGATTTAACGATAAATGCGATGGCCAGAGATGGTGATGGCGGCGTGATTGATCCCTTCGGAGGGCGCGAGGATATCGCGAGGAAGTGCTTGAGGCATGTCTCGGATGCGTTCTCGGAAGATCCCTTGCGGGTATTTCGTCTGGCGCGATTTGCGGCCCAACTACCTGGATTTGCCGTTGCGGAAGAGACATTGGTTTTTGCTCGCAAAATGGTCGACCGCGGTGATCTCGCGGAGTTGTCGGCGGAACGGGTTTGGCAGGAGTGGAGAAAATCCCTTGGCAGCGGCGAGCCATCGGCGTTTTTTCTGGTACTGCAACAATGCCACGCGTTCGAGCCGTGGTTTCTCGAGTTGAAAGTGGCTACGACCTTTCCGGGGAATCTTGAGTCACCGCTGCACCGTTTCGCTTCGCTTGGCTGGGAGGTTGGCAGCGAGGCCATCGGAACGTTGGCGGGAAGGTTGAAAGTACCGAACGCATATCGCCGACTGGCGGCGAGGGTGGCGATGTTCGGTCCGTTGCTTTCGCGCTGGCGCGAGGCACCGGCAGTGGACGTATACCTCGGGGTCAAAGCTGCCGATGGGTTCAAGAAAGACGGCGACTTCGGGTCGCTGCTTACGGTGGTGAGCGCCTGTGC
>JAPUJX010000521.1 GCA_027295975.1 Gammaproteobacteria bacterium | reverse complement strand
CCGTGATCGGGCTCACCAAGGCGATGGCGGTCGATCATGGGGGCGAGGGTATTCGGGTTAACTGTGTCGCTCCGGGCCCGGTTTACACCCCGATGGTGTATGGCAGGGGCATGAGCGACGAAGCCCGGGCCCGCCGGGTTTCGGCGTCGGTGCTGGGTATCGAAGGCACCGGCTGGGATATCGGGCATGCCGTGCGTTTTCTGGCTTCGGACCATGCGCGCTACATTACCGGCCAGGTACTCGTTGTGGACGGAGGGACGACGTTACGCGGTCCGGAGCGCGATAGCCGGTAACACTGTGGTTGAGGTACGCCGTGGTAGGCTTGTACCGGAATTGGAGCGAGGTGTTTGGGGAACGAATGAAAATTGGCGTATTACAGTTTTTCAGCTGGCCTGGCCGGCGCGGCGATCTGAAGCAGATTTACGACCGCGGCCTGGAGCGCGCCAGAATCATGGATCAAAACGGTTACGATGCCGTCTGGATCGCGGAACATCACTTCAGTACCTACAGCGTGTGTCCATCGATTCATATGATGGGCACTCACTTCGCAGCCAACACCCGAAACCTGAGGATAGGAACCGGTGTGTCCCTCGCCTCGTTCTACAATCCACTACGCCTTGCCGAAGAGGTGGCTCTGCTGGACGTGCTCTCGGGCGGGCGGGTGAACTGGGGCGCGGGGAGCGGATTTGATCCCACCGAATTCAGGGCTTTCGGAGTTGACCGCGAACAACGCCATCCGCGATTCCGCGAAAACGTGGAAATCGTTCTGGCCGCGTGGAACTCGGACAAGCTCACTTATCATGGGGAGTTTCATGACTTCGATGACATAGAGGTGCTGCCTAAACCCCTTCAGGACCCGATTCCCGTATGGATGGCGGCGTCCTCCGTTGAAGCGATTCGCTGGTCCGCCGGGAAGGGATTCACAATCATGATGGACCCCCACTCGTCCATTGAGGACATCGCGACGAAAAGGCGACTATACGACAGCACGTTGATCGAAAACGGGTATGATCCGGCCGGCCGGGACATACCGGTTGCCCGGCTTCTCGCCATCGCGCCCACCGACGAGTTGGCCAGACGGGTGGCCGAATCCGGTGCCCAGTGGACCACCGGCAGTTACGCCAAGAAACCCCACTCACTTCAGCAGGAAGAAGACAAAAGGGACCCCGTTCAGCGGTATGTAGACGACGTGATCCTGTGGGGTTCACCGGAAAGGGTCGCCGACCTGTTACTGGAGTATGAAGAAGAAAAACAGCTGAATTATCTGCTCTGCGCCCCTTTGAGCCATGCATCGTTTCAGCTGTTCAATGAAGAGGTGCTTCCTCGATTGAGCTGATCGAAGGTGGCTGACTCCATCACGCTCGAGGGCGCGTTGGCGGTTCCGCGTTCAAGAATTCACTGACTATTTCGTTCCACTGCCGTGCCGTCTCGTAGTAGACGTTGTGCGGAGAGTCTGGAATCTCCGCATAATTCGAGTGCCCGACCAGGCCGTGAAGGCGCTGTGCATTCGGCACCAGTGGGTCCAGCGCGCCGACGATCACCAGCATGGGTGAAGTCACCGCGCCAATGGTTTCGGCGATGTCTTTCGTCTCTTCGATGGTCCGGCTGTTTCGGGATCGTGGATGACGCATGAACTCGATGCGTGTAGCCGTTGAGCGGATGCGTAAATAACGCTCGAACATTCGCGGTCGCTCATCACGCAGCCGTTGTGTCAGCGATTCTCCGATTGGTAGAAACAGCGTGTCCGGATCCAACGGTTTGACGGTGCGAAACGCGGGGGCGCCGGGTTCGGCCACCCCCATGCCGGAAACGATGAGCGCCGCCGCGTCTCCGGGATGCCGCGCCGCCCAGCGCAGGATGGTCGCCCCGCCCATGGAGTTGCCGGCGAGGATGGGTTTGTCGATTTCGCGCGCAGCCAAAAATGCCTCCAGTTCATCGGTGCGGTCGGTTTCCTCTGTGTCCCGTGGTGAATTGGAGGAATGACCGTGATTTACGCTGTCGTAGGCAATGACGTGATGGGTCTGGGCAAAATGTTCGAACTGTTGCCACCATGCTTCGGCACAGGAACTCATGCCGTGCAGGAATACCATGGTTGGTCCGTCACCTGCTTCGACGTAATGGACGTCGTTATCGAGTATCTCGATCCAGGACATGATTGGTTCTCCGGAAATTGCCTTCTTGGCGGTCTGATTGCCTGAGACTGAAGAGTCCGGAAATTAGACAATGTGTCTGAGTGATTGTCGATGGTAACCGCGTCGAGGGAGGAAAATTCGGAAAGTGCCCCTACAGGTTGTTCACGAAAGTCTGCCGGCTGCACTGGAGGGGTATAGACTCGAATTTATTCAGTTTTGGGGGACCGATGCGCAGCGCCAACGAAATACAGAACACCTGCAGAACCTTCGGCGACGCCGGCATGGTCGAGCACCCTCTGGTGTTTTGGATCACCTTGATCGCTTTGTTTGTTCTGGCGCCCGGCGCGTCAGCGCAGGAGGATGTCCCATGGTCATACTGGGGGGGCGACTCGGGTGGCATGCACTACGCCGAACTCGATCAGATCACACCCCACAACGTTGAACGGCTGGAGGTGCTCTGGACCTGGCGTCACGGTGATGTCTCGGACGGCTCACCGCCCTTCAGGACCACCAGCGCGTTCGAGCTAACGCCAATCATGGTGGATGGAACTCTATACGGCTGCACGCCCTTCAACCGGGTGTTCGCCCTCGACCCGCTTTCGGGGGAGGAGCGCTGGATCTTCGATCCCGAGATCGATGAACATGCGGGGTGGTCCAACCAGCTCGCTTGTCGCGGCGTCGCGAGCTGGATCGACCGGGAGGCTGAGTCCGGTGCGCGCTGCAGGCATCGCATCCTCACCAACACGGTTGACGCCCGGTTGTTCGCCCTCGATGCGGCTACCGGTATCCCCTGCGCCGACTTCGGCGAGGGTGGCAGGGTCGACCTGAATCCGGGCGTGGGTGAGCAACGCTGGAAAGGCGAATACCA
>JAPUJX010000520.1 GCA_027295975.1 Gammaproteobacteria bacterium | reverse complement strand
GTCGCATCTCAGCGAGGCAAACACATCGCCGGTTATGCACTCCGAGTGTATTCGCACGACCGGTACGGTGTTGAGATCCAGACCCATGGACAGTGCCAGGTGTGGCTCTTTCGTGTCGCCTGCGCGAAAGCTCTCCATTTGAAAATTTCCGTATCGGGTAGGCAAATCCGCACCGGCGGTTATATACAGTTCATCCCTGGACATTATCGTTCACACTTCTTTGATGACGGTTTCGATACTCAAACCGAAGCTGGCGACTCCTGGAAAGGAGAGTTCCCGGCTGGCGAGAAGGTGAATACGTCTCACGCCCAGGGAGCTGAGGATGTAACTGCCGAGGCCAACTTCGCGCCATACCGCACCTCCCAGTTCATCCTCCCGGGTCGGTTGGTTGCCTGCGGGCAGGTAGATGAACACGCCCTGGGGCGCTTCGGTGATCATCTTGAGTGAGCGGTGGATGACGTTGTCGGATACCACGGCGCTGGTTAAAAAGTCTCGGTCTCGTACACCTTTGACCACCCGAACCAGCGTTGGTTGTGTTCCGTCGATGTCGCCTTTGACAACTGCGGTGATGTGTTTGTCGTCGAAAACGGTTCGGTACACGTGAACTCGCAGATTTGCGCCATTCAACATCATGGCTGCGTCGGCAACTTCTTCCACCAGCGCATCGTTTCCCGCCTGATAACGAATCAACGAATCTATGGAGATGATTGGCAGATCGTGATCGTCGGCGAAACGTAGCAACTCCGGCAGGCGTTTCATCGTCCCGTCATCGTTGACGAGTTCGCAAAGCGCGCCCACCGGTTTCAGACCGGCGAGGCGACACAGATCGATGGCGGCCTCGGTGTGCCCAGACCGCACCAGTACGCCGCCGGGTTGATATTTCAACGGAAAAATGTGGCCGGGTCGGACGAAATCGGCGGCAGACACCTCGGAGTCAGCCAGCGCGTTCAGGGTGCGTGAGCGCTCGAGGGCGGATATTCCCGTGGTCATACCCGGGAGGTAGTCGGCCGAGACGGTGAAAACACAGCGGTGGGGTTCTTCGTTCTTTTCGACCATCAACGGTAAATCCAACCCTGCCAGGCGTTGGGGTTCACAGGGGGCGCAGATGACGCCGCTGGTGTGGCGAATCATGAATGCGATGTTTTCCTGGGTGGCTTTTTCTGCCGCCATGATCAGATCGCCCTCGTTTTCGCGATCTTCGTCATCGACGACAATCACGCTTCCGCCGTTTTGTATCTGAGTGACTGCGTCGCTTACGGTCGATAGTTCGGAGGCCATCCAGATTCCTCTTTATGCACTTGCAGGCACGATCATAACCTTGTGTGCATTGTCCATAAATACATAAATATGGACTATTGATGTTCGTTTATGGACAATCGTTTCGTGAATGATCCATTGAGCGGCACGAAAAACCTCAAATTGCATTGGGATCACCTTCGCTATTTTGTCGCGGTGGTGAAAGCCGGTACGGTGATCGGCGCGGCGAGGTTGTTAGGGGTCAGCCATGCCACCGTGCTCCGCAACGTTTCCCGTCTCGAGCAGTATCTTGGGATTCATCTGTTCGACCGTGTGCAGTCGGGCTATCGCATCACGGCCGAGGGGGAAGAGATCTACGAAGATGCGCTGGCAATGGAGAAACATGCCGAAGTTTTGGTTCGTCGAGCGATGGGAAAACATCCCGCTCCGGAAGGACTGTTGAAGTTGGTGGTTTCGGATGGCAGTTTGTTCGATCTCATGCCACTGCTTCGTGATTTTCGCAAGGAGTTTCCGAGGATCGAGTTGAGCATCGGATCCGCCCTGGGTCATGCAGACCAGGGGATAACCCAACTCAAAGCGGACGTGGCCATTGTAGTGACGAATACGCCGCCCGAAGATCTTGTGGGGAGGCAGCTTGCCCGGATCAGCTTTGCATATTACGCCGCGCCTGAGTATCTCGAGACCTGCGGAGGCAAGATTCCCGGGCCCAACGAGTGTGATTGGATAATCTGGAGTCTGAGGGCCTCTCCCGATGCCGACATGGACTCCACCTGGCAGCAGAATATGCTTCACCGCCTGGCGCCAAACCCGAAGATTGCGCTGCGGGCGGTAAATCATGGAGATGCGCTGGCGGGTGTTCGTGCTGGCGTGGGTGTTGCTTTGTTACGAGACCGTTATGCCGGAGATCTCGTCCGTTTGCCTTATAACGTCGTCATCGAACCTTTTGGTATCTGGATGCTGACCCACCCCGACCTGCGACGCGCCGGAAGGGTGAGGGTGTTCATGGACTTTATCGCCGGCAACTTCCTGGAGGGTTGATGGGAATAAGGGGTCAGTTCAACCTGACCCCTTATTCTGTCTGTATCAATCCGCGAGTGGATGCGGACGGATCTGAAACCGCACGATTTCGCTCGTCATTCCTTTGCCGCCTTCGTTGTGCCACATCACTACGGTATTGTTGCTGGCCCACACACCACGGCCCTTCCAACCGGTAGTCGGGTCGTCGATGCGTCCATCCATGCCCCGAGTGTAAAAGCCGAGCGGGTAGGGCACGCGTAAGGTGACCATCTCGGATTTATCCGGCAGCCAGGCGATCAGCGAATCGGATGTCGTGCCATTGGCGATTGGAACGTTTGCGCCGAGTCCGAGGGTGTCGAACT
>JAPUJX010000052.1 GCA_027295975.1 Gammaproteobacteria bacterium | reverse complement strand
ATGGGCGACCTTGCGTTTGGTCATACCGGCCTCGATATCGAAACGGCGGTGCGTGCTGAAATTCCGATCACCACGGTCGTGATCAACAACTACACGATGGGGGGCTATGACAAGTCGATGCCCACCGCTATGGAAAAATATGGTGCCGGTATGCAGGGTGGCGACTACGCAGGCGTCGCAGCCGCCCTAGGCGCCAAGGCCATCAAAGTCGAGGATCCGGAGGGAATCGCCCCGGCCATCCAAGAAGCTCAGATCGCGAACAAGGAAGGTCACGTGGTCGTGATCGAGATTATTACCCGTCAGGACACCCGGTTTTCGTGGTACAACGATCTGCTGAAACGCGCCTGACCCACAACCCACTGCTCGGATCTGGGGCTGCCGGTACTGGATCTGATTGACGATTCACGATCGCCGCCAGCGCCAGAACCGGCGCGCTCACCCTGAGCCGGTGTTACGCTGAGCGCAAAAAGTTGTGCTAAAAAATAGCCAATGCGTTGACCGGCGATCCTGTGCCGCCGACGACTCGCAGGGGTGCTGCGACGAACAGGAACGTCCAGCGATTTCTCTGCCTTGCCGCCACCGACACATCATCCAGATTGAAATTGTCCAGAATCGGCATGCCGAGTCCCACCAGGACGAGCTCGTGCAGAGGATTCAGTTTTCCCTCGACCCCCGATGGCATCACGTCGCTTACGCCATCACTGCCGATGATTGCCACATCTCTTGCCTTCAACCACTTGGCGATGGAAGCGTGCGAACCTGCCGCTTTCTCGAGAAAGTTCCATTGGCCTTGCTGCCGCACCTGTTCCCAGCGCCCGGTACGGATTAAAAGTACGTCACCGCTTGCAACGACTACGCCGGTCTTTTTTTCCCAGGCTTCCAGGTCCTCGACGGTGATTGCGGTACCGGGCTCGAGGTAGTCGACGCCCTTGAACCAGGGCATATCGATCAACACACCCCGGGTAAAAACGCCATTGCGGACATTGTGTATGCCGAGTTTCTGCGCACCGTCCGGCTTGAGAACGTCCACCGAATAGCCGTTATACAGTTGGCCCTTGTTGGCAAAGTGTGGCAGCCCATCCATGTGTGAGTGGGCGAAACCGTGGTAGGTCACGCTATAGCTGTCACCGGCCGTTTCATGGCCGCCCCAGACGCCGACCGACAGCTCGTGCATAAATGGATTGGCATTCAACGCATCCGCCTGCGTGTTGAGATCCAGAGAGAGTGAGACCGAGACGCCGTCCTGTACCAGGCGCGCGGCTGCCAGGCGTTTTGCTGCGGTGATGAGATTCAAGGTGCCCAACTCGTCGTCTTCCCCCCAACGACCCCAATTGGAAATTTCCGCCAGCCAGGAATCGAATTGTTCCGCGCTGACTGAAGCGGGTGCGCCTTCCTGCGCGTGGATTGGTGATGGCAGTACTCCGCCGGAAATACCTATCACGGCAATCGCCAGTACCAAGATCAATGAATGTTTGCTCGGGAGTTGTTGCATCATCGTTGTTCCCCTCTCTGATCACCTGATGGTATCAGTTCGCGCTACCGATCACTCATGTGTGTTCGCTTCCCGTCGAACACCAATTGAATTCACCCGCCAATCCTGTGACGATTGGTGATTCATCTTCTTAAGGGGCAAGCACTGTGAAACTTGGATTGGGTGTTGGACCGCTGGGACCGCCGGGTGGCACACGAATCATCGAACTGGCGCAGGAAGCGGAGGCGCTGGGCTTCGATACGATCTGGTGTCCGGAAATATATGGTGCTGACTGCTTTACACCACTTGCCTGGATCGGCGCGAATACGACGCGTATCAACCTTGGCACGTCGATCATGCAGCTTTCCGCCCGCACACCGGCGAGTGCGGCGATGCACGCCGTAACGATGGATTATCTTTCCAACGGCAGGATGATTCTCGGCATCGGTGTGTCCGGACCTCAGGTCGTTGAGGGGTGGTATGGTCAACCGTATCCAAAGCCGCTCGCCCGCACGCGCGAGTGGGTGGAGATCTTCCGCAAAGTTGTCAGTCGGCAGGAACCGGTCGCATTCGATGGCAAGCACTACCAGCTACCCTACGCGGGCGGCACGGGGCTGGGTAAACCGCTCAAACTCATCCTTCATCCCGCACGGGAACACATACCCCTGTATCTGGGCGCTGAGGGACCAAAAAATGTGGCGCTCGGGGTGGAAGTGTGTGACGGCTGGATCCCGATGTTCCTTTCGCCGTATCGCATGATGGACGTCTACAAAGATGCCATGCAGCGGCTGACGCCGGATTTCGAGATCGCTGCAACCGTACCGGTAATCATCGACGATGATCTGGATCGGGCACTCGCTCAGATCAAGCAGTCCGTTGGGTTTTACGTCGGTGGCATGGGCGCGAAAACGTTCAATGTCCACAAGGATCATGTCAGCCGGATGGGCTTCGCCGCGGAGGCCGACAAGATACAGGAGCTGTTTCTGTCCGGGCATCGCGACGAGGCGATTGCCGCCGTGCCGGATGAACTTGTCGATGAAATTTCCCTGTGCGGGCCGAAAGAGCGGATTCGTGAGCGCCTCGAGGTCTGGAAGGAGAGCCCGGTGACGATGTTGAATGTCGGCTCCGCCGACGCCGACACCTTGCGCTTTCTCGCCGAGGAGTTGCTCTAAGAAACGGTTTGGCGCACGAAGGAGAAAACCGCGATGCCCATGTTCCATCACGAGGTAGATCTCTACTACACGCAGCTGGGGGAGGGCACGACGATCGTCTTCTGCCACGGTGCGGGTGGCAATGCGGCAAGCTGGTTCAATCAGATTGGTGCGTTCAAAGACGACTACCGGTGTGTCGCCTATGACTGCCGTGGTTTTGGGCGTTCGGTTTGCGCCGTCGAGGATTTCGATGGCTCGAAGTTCGGTGCTGATGCAATCGCCCTGCTCGATCATCTGGATATCGAGTCGGCACATTTCGTGTGTCAATCGATGGGTGGCTGGACGGGCGTAAAGGTTGCACTGGATTTTCCCGAGCGGATAAAAAAGCTCGTCTTGTCGGATACGATTGGGGGCATTGCCCTCCCCTCGGGACTTGCGAGTATCCGCACTGTGGGAGAGCGTGTTGCCGATACCCGGCTTGCGCACGCGGCAATCGCGGCCAGTTATCCCGAGAAAAATCCCGCTGGGGCGTTTCTCTATGGGCAGCTCGGTGAATTCAACCAATTACCGCAGAGCGCAGTCGGCGGTGTGCTGTTTGCTGAAGCGAACCTGGTGCCGGTTGAACGTGCGCAAACGCTGAAACTACCTATCCTCATTTTTTCAGGTACTGAT
>JAPUJX010000519.1 GCA_027295975.1 Gammaproteobacteria bacterium | reverse complement strand
GGGCATCGGGTTGAGGATTCTGCCTCAGTCCGCGGGTAATACCAATGAACCCTGCAGTTCGACATTCTCCCGTAAAAAGGGTACGTCGTCTGAAAGCGCGCCTCCGAGTTCGCGCGCGAAGCGGTGCCCCGACCATACCGCGGCCGCAATTGTGCCCGGCCCGTAACAATCGCCGATGCGTGTCACCTGGCGCAGTCCGTGATGCGACCATTGCGCCGTTCTTTCTTCCAGCGCGTGATAGAGGCTGTCGATTGGCTCCATCGCGGTAAGCATCAGCACCGAAGCGCTTGCCAGGGTGCGCACCTTTCCGGTGTAAACGCAGACGAGGTCCACCGTATCTTCGCCGATGCGGCCGAGCCGGTGCAGGGGCACCAGGTCGACACCGAGATCCATCAGGCGCGCCTGAATCCTCCCCTGCTCCAGGGAATGGACGGTGAACGAAGAGACCAATGCTGCCGGTGTGACGAGGGTGACCTTCAGGCCGCGCTCCCGAAGCCACTCCGCAATGACGCCGCCCATGTAATAGTGGTCGTCGTCGAAGACCACCACCGGGCCTTCCGGAACCGTCCCGTCCATGATGTCATCCGGGGTGTAGACCCGGGCTCCGGCGGCGGTGGGGATGGGACGGTCGCTGGTGCGCCCGAATCCGTCCCGACGCCAGCGGGCGCCGGTGGCGATAACAACCAGCGAGCACCCGGCCTCCAGGACCGTGTCCGCATCCATTTTGCTCTCGTAGTAGAGATTCGCGTTCGGCATCTGCGCCAACTGCCCGGTACGATAGTCGCGCACCCTCCCCCAGGAACCGAGACCGGGGAGACGGCTCTCGCGGGCGACCCGCCCACCCGCTTCGCGGGTGGCCTCCGCAAGCATCACCTCGTAACCCCGCTGTGCGAGCGCCCGGGCCGCCTCGAGCCCCGCCGGACCGGCGCCGACTATGAGCACCGTATCGTCGGTGTCCTTGGGAGCGATGCGTTCGGGGTGCCAGCCGCGCCGCCACTCCTCGCCTACGGTGGGGTTCTGGGTGCAGCGCATCGGCACGACGAAGTTCGCGGTAGCGACACATATGTTACAGCCGATGCACTCGCGGATGTCCTCGATGCGCCCCTCCTCGATCTTCTTCGGCAGGAAGGGATCCGCGATGGACGGCCGTGCCGCCCCGATCATGTCCATCACACCGTTTTTCACCAACGACACCATGCGATCGGGAGACGTGTAACGGCCCACCCCCACCACCGGTTTGCTGGTAACGCTCTTCACCCATTCGATGTAAGGCTCCTGGAAACCTTCCTCTGCGAAGCGCGAAGAAATGGAGTCGTTCTCCCATGCACTGCAGTTCACGTCCCACAGATCCGGAAGCTCCGCAAGCATCTCCACCACGTCCCTGCCCTCGCGCTCGCACATCATGCCCCGCGGGCCCATCAGTTCGTCCACTGCCATGCGCACGGTCACCGCGCACGCGTCACCCACCGCGTCGCGGGTGTCCTCGATGAGTTCGCGGAACAGGCGGGCGCGGTTCTCCATGCTGCCCCCGTACTCGTCCGTGCGCTGGTTGTGCCGCGGCGACATGAAGGTCATTGCCAGCGAGATGTCATGACCCGCGTAACACACGATGAGGTCGAAGCCCGCCTGCTTCGCGCGCAGTGCAGCGTTTCGGTGCCACCGCCGCACGGCGCGGATATCGGACTTGTCCATGGTTCGGGCGTGTATTGGGAAGTCGTATTTCCCGGGGCGGGCGGTTGGCGCCATCGGCACCTCGCGGCTTATGAGGTTCATTCCGTGATAACCCATGTAAACCAGTTCGATCGCGGCCAGCGCACCATGGCGGTGTACCGCCTCGGTCATGCGCGCGAGGTACGGGATGTCGCGGTCGTCCCATAACCGAATTTCGCGGCGGGTGTCGGAGCTGTAATGCACGTCGCACTGTTCGGTGCATACCACCGCCCAGCCCCCTTCGGCCTTGTTCCCCCGCATCGTCGCCATTTCCGAGGGGTAGTTGCGGCCCATCCCGTTGCAGTGCGGAACCTGGAAGAACCGGTTCTTCGCGGTGACCGGTCCGATAGTCACTTCTTCGAAGAGGATATCGTAGCGGGGATCGCGACTCATGTTCGGTGCTCCTGGTTGTGGTGCCGGATCTCACCCGGGCATGCTCCCGCCTTACCCGCCGTTTTTCACCAATCCGACGTCTGGCCCGTCCCGAACGTATCGATACCTCTACCAGGCATGAAGCCGCACCGGAAGCTTGGTAAATCCTTTGACGAACGTCGAATAGGTACGTACCGGTTCGCCCACCACCTCCACCATGCGGAACCGCTTCATGATTTCTTCCCAGACGATCCGAAGCTGCATCTCGGCAAGGCGGTTACCCATGCAACGGTGAATGCCAAACCCGAAAGAAAGATGATGGCGTGATTTTGGCCGGTCGATCAGAAACTCCCCCGCCCGGTCGATCACCTCCTCGTCACGATTGCCGGAGACATACCACATGATGACTTTGTCACCCGCCTTGATCTGTTTGCCTCCGAGTTCGGTATCTTCGAGCGCGGTTCGCCGCATATAGGCCAGCGGCGTCTGCCAGCGGATGATCTCCGGCACCATGTTTGGAATCAGACTCAGATCGTCCCGGAGCTTCTGATATTCAACCGGGTTCTCATTCAACGCCAGCACGCCGCCACTGATGGAGTTACGGGTGGTGTCGTTGCCGCCGACGATGAGCAGGATGAGGTTTCCGAGAAACTCCATCGGCTGCATATGCCGCGTGGATTCACCATGGGCGAGCATCGATATCAGATCCAGATCGTTGCCGGGCTTGGTGTTCACCCGCTCGTTCCACAGCCGGGTGAAATAGGCCAGGCATTCCAGCAGTTCTTCACGACGTTGTTCGTTCGATTCAATCAGGCCCGCACCTGGTACCGCCGTCGCCACATCGGACCAGCGCGTGAGCTTACGCCGGTCTTCAAATGGGAAATCGAACAATGTCGCGAGCATCTGGGTCGTCAATTCGATGGAAACGCGATCTACCCAATCGAAGGTTTCCTCCCGAGGCAGGTCATCGAGAATTTTACCCGCCCGCTCGCGGATGGTGCTTTCCAGCAACACCAGGTTCCTCGGCGCCACCACCGGCGTCACCGTATTACGCTGTACATCGTGTTTGGGGGGATCCATGGCGATGAACATGGTCGGACGAAAATCCTCCGACTGCGGCTGGTCGATGGGCGGGCCCAGGGAAATACCTCCTTCGGACGAATAAACACCGTGGTTTTTCTCCACCTGCATGATGTCGTTGAACTTCGTTACCGACCAGAACGGCCCGAAGGCGCTTTGTGCACAAAAATGCACCGGGTCTTCCTTGCGCAACCGCTCGAAATACGCCCAATGGGCATCCTGTTGAAACAGCGCCGGATTAGACACGTCGATCTCATCCAACGGCAGAGAGTATGGATCCGGAATGTCTACGGATTGAATATCTGCTTCACTCAATTTCTCACTCCGTGAATAAGTTGGTGGCTTAAAACCCAGTCTAACGGTGAATATCGCGATGATCACGCTTCTTCTTCGTCACCCCGTTCAACAGCTACCGCGGGTTTGTTCGAAGAGCCGTTTTCTGCTCCAATCATGTTTGCGCGGGGGCGCTTCTCAATCTCACACGGGGACGGACATGAATAAGCTTTTCAGATCGGTTTTTTTGGCGTTGCTGGTTGCCGCGGCGGGTTGCGCGGCCAACGCCGCGGAAACTCGAACACAGCTCGTTTCGACGGCACAATTCGAACAATGGATGGAGGAAATTTCCAACTGGGGACGCTGGGGTAAAGAGGACGAACTGGGTACTCTCAATCTCATAACGCCCGCGAAACGAATAGCAGCAGCAAAACTCGTTCGCGACGGGGTATCGGTATCCCTTGCCCTGGACCTGAACAAACAACGGGACGATTTGAACGCTAATCCTTTCGAACACGTGCTCACCGTCGGCGAATTCAGCGGCCATCAGGTAGCGGGTGATCGGTACTCGGTCGAATACCACGGCTTCGCACATTCTCACATGGATGGTCTGCCCCACTTCATCCACAAAGGCAAGATGTACAACGGGTTCTCAGTGGACGTACTCAAAACGGATGGCGCTGAAAAACTCGGTATTCACAACGCTAAAAACGGCGTTTTTACGAGAGGCGTGCTGGTGGATATGGCCTGGTTCAAGGGCGTGGATTTTCTGGAGCCTGGATACGCGATCACCGTCGAGGACCTGGAAGCCTGGGAGGCCAAAACCGGCGTGAGGGTCGGGAGCGGTGACGTGTTGTTGATCAGGACCGGTCGCTGGGAGCGGGTACGACAGAAAGGCCAGTGGAACTTCCTGGAAGCCGCCGCGGGTTCCCACGCGTCCATTGCCCCCTGGCTGAAAGCGAGAGACGTAGCGATCATAGGTTGCGACGGGGTAAGCGATGTGATGCCGTCGGGTGTCGAAGGCCTGGCCAATCCTCTACACGAACTGGTGCTGGTGGGTTTAGGGATGCCGATCCTCGACAATCTCGACCTGGGCGCATTGGCCCGGGCAGCCCGGGAGCGCAGCCGTTGGACCTTTCTGTTCGTCGGCTCGCCGCTCAGAGTGGTGGGCGGTACCGGATCGCCAATGAATCCCATTGCCGTTTTCTGACCCTTTTTCTACTAGTCAGAGGAAATTCGCAGGATATTTTTCGACAGGAGTTTGAGGATTGTCGATGGCAACCGCGTTGAGGGTGGGGATGCTCAAAGTGCGTCTACGCTCAGTTCCTCCCGACCCTTCGGGTAGACCCTCATTACGCGAACTTGCCCCAAGCGGGTCAATTCGCTCCATTCGGCTTCGCTCGAGGCCGCACTTTG
>JAPUJX010000518.1 GCA_027295975.1 Gammaproteobacteria bacterium | reverse complement strand
CGGTGCAGGATGCGGCCAGCAGTAAGAGGGCGAGGATGATTCCGCCCAGCCGCCGCCTGGAGGCTGCGGAGTTGGTTAAGGCAGGGTGATTAAAGATATTCCGGCCCACTTGCGAGTCCCAGATGCCACCTCGAATCCCACTTTCCGGCGGGGAGGGTGGACGCTTTGCAGTACGGCAGGGGAGGCATCACTCAATGAATTAGCAGCGCCGACCGGAGCCCCGGGCTGTGCATGGCGCCGAGATGGCACGTCTGGAAGCCGGTGTTTGGCCCGGATTGGAGGTAACTGAATGGCGAGGTCATACCTTGTTGCGGGTTGATTGCCACATCGCCGGGCTCCTCGCAATGACAGAGTCGGCAAGTGTGGGATGAGTCATGAACCCAACCCTGAAAAACACGTTGATGGCACAGTGGTTCGCGACCGAGCAGGCTTTGCATCGAGTTTTCAGGCACGACGCTCGACTGCGGCTCAGCATTCTACAGGCTCCCGACCGGATGATTCTCACCGCTCTAGACCTTCTCGGCGCCGTGGCTGTGGGGGAGAGAATCTGGCTGCCGATGGGCGAGACCACAACGAGCTTGACAAATGTCCTGTACTATCTCAGTCTTGTCGCCGTCCTGAAAGTGCCCGAAACATCAGCGTTGCCGCGTGTAGGCGCGCCTGAATTGGAGAACCCCCTACGAATGGTTGTGCCTACGGAGTCCGACGTTCCCGCCAGCACAGCGCCTGTCCTGCGTGATGGGTCGAACGTGCTTGAAGTGAGAAATCTTCAAACCTACTTCGGGCTGGACGAAGGCACAGTCCGCGCCGTAGACGGCGTGAGCTTTGATATTAAACGCGACTCTGTTTTGGGGATAGTTGGCGAGAGCGGTTGCGGGAAGAGTGTCCTGGCGCGGTCGATCATGTCGATTGTGCAGCCACCCGGGTACATACCGAGCGGGGAAATTCACTTCACGCGCCCTGTCAACGGCGTAATGAAGAGTGATGATCTTGTGCAACTGGATCCCGACGGCGAGGAGATGCGGTCGATCCGCGGCGGTGAGATAACGATGGTGTTCCAGGAGCCGATGGTTTCTTTCAGCCCGGTTTACACCGTTGGCAACCAGATCATGGAAGCCGTGATCCTGCACCAGAAAGTGTCGAAAGCGGAGGCACGTAACCGGACGATAGAGATGCTGGGCCTGGTGGGGATTCCCAACCCTGAGAGACGGATAGACGAGTATCCGTTCAACTTGAGCGGCGGCATGCGGCAGCGGGCCATGATAGCGATGGCCCTTTCGTCGAACCCGAAGTTGCTGATCGCCGATGAGCCTACGACTGCGCTTGACGTGACCACGCAGGCCCAGATCCTGGATTTGATGGTGCAGCTCCAGGAAGAGTTTGGGATGGCGATGATCCTGATTACCCACAACCTTGGGGTAGTGGCGCAGATGGCCAAGGAAGTGGCCGTGATGTACCTGGGTAAGATCGTGGAGCATACGGATGTGGGCACGCTGTTCGACAATCCACAGCACCCGTATACGCAGGAATTGCTCAGGTCGATACCGCGATTGAGTCGTACCAAACAGACCGAGCGTCTTACGGCGATCAAGGGCAGTGTCCCGCCGCCATACTCGCGCCCCACCGGGTGTGCGTTTCACCCCCGGTGTCCACAGGTGATGGCAGGCGTGTGCGAGGTTATTGAGCCTGAGCCGATTCAGATTTCCGACGCACAACTGGTGTCGTGCCTGCTCCATTCAGACGACGCAAAACAGAGGGCTGAAGCGGTCAACGCAGCTGCGGGCCCTGATATTTCCGGTGAGGACGAGGAGTAGCCATGACGACGGTCGCCCAGGACAAGATCCTGCTTGATATCAAGGACCTGAAGGTCCACTTCCCGATAAAAAAAGGGCTGTGGCAGCGCACGGTTGGCCAGGTGCGGGCAGTCGATGGCGTCTCCTTCGACCTGAGGGAAGGCGAAACGCTTGGCCTTGTCGGCGAGAGCGGCTGTGGGAAGACCACCCTGGGCCGGGCCGTGATCAGGGCGCTGCTGCCCACCGATGGGGATGTCAACTTCCGGATGCGTGACGGTTCTATCCTGAACACGCGTTTAGCCGAGGGGCCGCAATTGAAGGACCTGCGGTATGAGATGCAGTTCATATTCCAGGACCCTTTTGCTTCACTGAACCCGCGGATGACGGTGTTCGATATCGTGGCCGACCCGCTGCGCGTGAACCGAATAGCGAAGGGTAAGGAACTCGAGGACAAAGTGGGCGAGATGCTGAAGCTGGTGGGTCTTTCGCCGTCGCTCACACGC
The DNA here is from genome assembly GCA_027295975.1 of Gammaproteobacteria bacterium. Lineage (GTDB taxonomy): Bacteria > Pseudomonadota > Gammaproteobacteria > Pseudomonadales > Azotimanducaceae > SMWK01. The sequence continues at coordinate 2,022 of JAPUJX010000518.1, read as the reverse complement.
CGCTATCCACATGCGTTCAGCGGCGGCCAGCGCCAGCGCATTGGCATTGCTCGTGCGCTCGCAATGAACCCGCGCCTTGTGATTGCCGACGAGCCGGTCTCGGCGCTCGACGTTTCGGTGCAGGCGCAGATTCTTAACTTGATGCAGGACCTGCAGGAAAAGCTCAACCTCACGTTCCTGTTCATCAGCCACGACCTGAGCGTGGTCCAGTACATCAGCCACCGCGTGGCCGTTATGTATGTTGGCCAGCTCGTGGAGCTGGCGCCGACGGAAGAGATATTTACCGCTCCCAAGCACCCGTACACGCAGGCCCTGCTGGAGTCGGTCCCGGTTCCCAACCCTGCGGTGAAGAGCACAGCGAAGCCCCTCGCCGGTGAGGTTGCCGACCCCGCCAATCCGCCGTCAGGTTGCTACTTCCACCCACGGTGCCCGTTTGCGAAGGACATCTGCCAAGTGGAGGCACCGCCGTTTCAAGAGGTTTCGCCCGGCCATTTCGCCAGTTGCCATTTTGCAAAAGAGCTGGACCTTGCCGGGGTGGCCTCTTAGCAGACGGCCGGATCTCCGCCCTGCTCCCGGGGTAATTGTTCTCCGGGTGGTGTTGCGCTGACAGGCCGGGCGGGCGATATAGAACGATGCCCAGGAGAACATATGGCCGAGAACTCGCGTACGAAATATGCACTGGTCGGCACTGGCCAGAGGGCGATGGGCATGTTCACCACCCCGATCGCTTCCCGATACCGGGACCAGGCTGAACTGGTGGGCATTTGCGATACCAATCCGGGAAGATTGGAGTTGCATAACACCATTCTGAAAGAAGAGCTCGGGTACCACGAGGTGCCGGCGTTCCTGGCGGATGACTTCGACCGGATGATTGAGCAGACGAGGCCGGACTGCGTGATTGTGGCGACGGTGGACCGTTTTCATGATTTCTACGCTAACCGGGCGATGGAGATGGGCTGCGACGCGATCACCGAAAAGCCGATGACCATTAGCGCGGCGAAGTGCCGGGCGATTCTGGAAACGGTGAAGCGGACCGGAAAAAATCTGCGTGTTACGTTCAACTACCGCTGGAGGCCCGGCACCACCCTCGTGAAGCAACTGCTTGGCGAGGGGGTGATTGGCGAGATCGTCCATGTAGATATGGAGTATCTGCTGAATACGAGCCACGGAGCCGATTATTTTCGGCGCTGGCACCGTGAGAAGGAGATGTCGGGCGGGCTGCTAATTCACAAGGCTTCACATCATTTCGACCTGGTGAACTGGTGGATCGACGCGGTTCCCGAGGTGGTGTTTGGAATGGGCAGGCTGGCCTTTTATGGCCGCGAGAATGCCGAGAGTCGCGGGATCGAGGTGAGTTACGACCATTACACGGGCAACGACACGTCGGACGATCCTTTTGCTCTCGACCTTTCGACCGATGAAAAATTGAGCCGCCTGTACATTGAGCCGGAGAAGCACGACGGTTACAGGCGCGACCGAAACGTGTTCGGGGACAACATCACGATCGAGGACACGATGAGCGCGCTGGTGCGCTACCGTACCGGGGCGGTGCTCAACTACTCTCTCAACGCGTATTTGCCGCGCGAGGGGTACACGGTGATGTTCAACGGCACGAAGGGCAGGCTCGAATACCATGAGGCCGAGGCGTCGCATATCGTTCCGGGGCGTGCGGTCGCGGTGGCGGGCGAGGAGGTGACGTGGCGGAGCCGGCTGATCGTGCACCCGCTATTTTCGCCTGCCTACGAGGTTGATATTCCGGCTGCGGTGGGCGGGCACGGGGGCGGCGACCCACTGTTGCAGGAGCAGATATTTTCACCGGACGCGCCCGAAGACCCCTGGGGCCGGAGCGCGGGACATGAACAGGGTGCTGCCGCCATGCTTGTGGGTGATGCTGCCAACCAGTCGATGGAGACCGGTGCGCCGATTAGCATCAGCGACACATGTCCGCCACTGGGCGATGCTCGCGTATTGAGCGAGCTTACTTGAGCGAGCGGGACGACGAATATGGACGACCAACGTATC
>JAPUJX010000517.1 GCA_027295975.1 Gammaproteobacteria bacterium | reverse complement strand
AGACGTACCACATGACTACCTTGTCCCCCTTCTTGATCTTCTGTCCGCCAAGCTCCGTATCTTCCTTTGCGGTACGACGCATATGCGACAGTGGTGTCTGCCAGCGAATGATCTCGGAAACCATATTGGGAATGAGCCCCGGATTGTCCCTCAGTTTTTGGTACTCGTCGGGAAACCGGTTGAGGGCGACCACGCCGCCCGAAATTGAGTTGCGGGTAGTGTCGTTGCCGCCGATGATCAAAAGCAGCAGATTGCCCAGAAATTCCATCGGCCGGGATGGCATATCCCTGGTAGTCTCGTTGTGCGCGAGTGTAGAGATGAGATCGAAGCCCGGCTCGCCGTGTTCCCGTTCGCGCCACAAGCGGGTGAAATATTCCAGGCATTCGTTGAGCTCGACCCGGCGTTGCTCTTCGGTCATCAGCTGTGAGCCTGTCAGCTCCGGGGTAGCGATGGCAATGTCGGACCAGTATGTGAGTTTAGCGCGATCTTCGAACGGAAAGTCGAACAACGTCGCGAGCATCTGTGTGGTGAGTTCGATGGAAACGCGCTCGACCCAATCAAAAGTTTCCCCCACGGGCAACGAATCCAGAATGTGTTGCACCCGCTGGCGAATGACAGGTTCCAGCTGCGCCAGATTGCGCGGCGCCACCACGGGTTGGACGACATTTCGTTGCTGATCGTGTTTTGGAGGATCCATCTGAATGAAGTTCTCGACCTTGAAATCCTCGGGTTGGTCTCCGAGTATGATCGTCGGCTCCGAGGAAAACAGATCGTGCCGCTTGTCGACGTAAACGATGTCGTTGAACTTGGAGACCGACCAGAAGGGACCAAAATTACTCTTCGCACAATAATGAACCGGCGCCTCGGCACGTAAGCGCGCAAAGTAGCCCCCCCAGGTGTCGAATTCGAACAATGTGGGATCACTGACGTTGATATCGTCGAGCGCAACCGCAAAAGGATCCGCCGGCATCGTGTTCAGCTCTGCTTCGCTCATCACATCTTCCTTCGGGCGTTAGTCGCTTACGGAATCCCTAGGGTATCCGCGGGCAGGCCCGCGCTCAACTCGGGTTTCAACTGGTAAAACTGAATGACCCTGTCACCGCGTCCCCGTACAGGCCGGGACTCAGAGGAATTCTGCTGACTGGCGAGGTTTCTTCAAGCTGAAAGGTTCTTCCGTATCGGAAGTGATTGCGGGGGCTTTTTGACCGCTGGCTAGAGCCAAAACACGTGCAAAGTTTGCCCGCAGGCGGCTTCTACGCTCCCAATAACGTATCCACCAATTGCTGTTCACCACGTGTCTGGACGACATAACGAGTTCTCCGTATGTGCCCGTCATCATACGGACCGAACGTGAACCGCTCGTGAACACTCTCGGCTTTAGTGTTGGTTGGCAAGATACTCGCCCGCCATCCAGGACTTGCCGATGGCCTTGGCAGGTAAGGACAGACCCAACTCGGGCACCTCCAGGCCGATCCACGCCGTAAACGAATTACTGTTCGGACCCGGCCACATGGAGTATTCATCGGCATAGGGATAACTCAATGCTGCAGCATGGATAGGTTCAACCAACGCTTCCGCCGATTTGCCCAACACTTCGTGAAGCAACATCGGCGAAGAACGGAACCAGGGTTTGTCAGGCATGCCCCTGGTGATGCTCACTACGGGCTGGCCACGCCGCAAGCGCCAGCCAATAACCTGATAGATACGGTACGTATCGGCATCCCTTGCCTTCGTCGCCACCCAGGTATGAATGGCGAAACGCCCGCGCACACCCCAGACATCTGCGCCATAAACCTGCACCACGGCGCCCTTGAACGCCTTGGGATCCGGCGCTTTTGCCTCACCAACCGTGGTGGGGACCAACGCCAGGGTGGCGGTCATCAATGAAGCCACCCCGAAGGCGACCAGCGCAACTGTGGTAAACACGAATTTCCGCCTCCAGGTTTTTAACCGCATCGTCAACATCCAAACCCATTTCATTATAGACACAGGAACATGAAATCCGTCGGGGTGAACGGCTTGCCCCGACCGCGCGTTATCTCAAGGGTCGATCAGAACACCCGGATTCAGGATGCCGTTTGGATCCAGACTCTTCTTCATGGCTCGTAATGCCTCGGCGAAGGGTGCCGGGCGTTGCCGTTCGTAGCCGGACCGATGCATCCGCCCCACTGCATGGTGATGGGTGACCGTACCCCCCGCTTCGATAACCGCATCGGTCGCCGCTGCTTTGATCGTCTGCCACTGTTCGGCCTCGCTACCGATGGCAGCGGGGCCGTTGAAGCTGTAATAGGGCGCCGGGCCGTCGGGATAAACATGGGTAAACCGGCAACTCAATCGCGCACCCTTACCCATCACCTCCTCCAACACCACACCAACACGCTCGCGAACGTGAGCATCAAATTCCAACCAGCGGTCCCAGGTGATGGCCGTTTCGAAGGTATCGGCCAACAATCCAAGACCGTTCGTGAGCCCCGCGTTCACCCCGATGAACGACTGCCGCCAGGCACCCACCGCCCCCTCTCTGCCGGTTGCCTTCCCCGAGCCGTCGTCCACACGAATGGCATCTTCGTCGATCTCGCCGCCGGCATCGCGAGCGATGGCGACCGCCTCCCGGATAAAGACGTCCTGGGGGATGTCGGCGGACTCGAAACCGATGATCAACAGTGCCTGTTCGCCGTTCAACCCGCCGCTGGCCGCGGCTTCCACCGGATCGAGCAAGCGCAGGTTAGCCGGCCATAACTTCGCCTGCACCACCTGCCGGGTGGCCTCGGCAGCACGGGCCCAGTCATCGAACACCACACCCGCGGTCGCCCGGTAAATGGGTCGCTTCTGCAAACGCAGCCAGCACTCGGTGATGATGCCGAGAATACCTTCGGAGCCCATGACCATCCGGTCCGGGCTTGGCCCGGCACCGCTCCCGGGGAGGCGCCGCGACGTCCACCACCCGACGGGTGACAACATGCGAATGTTCTCTACAAAGTCGTCGATATGAGTGTGATTCGTAGCGTAGTGGCCGCCCGAGCGGGTAGCGACCCAACCACCCACGGTGGACCAGGGAAAACTCTGAGGAAAGTGCCGCAGCGTCAACCCGCGACCCCGCAGGGTATCTTCCAGATCCGGTCCCAACACGCCGGCCTGAATCCGTGCGGCGCGGGATACGTCATCGATCTCGAGGACCCTGTGGAAGTGGTCCATGTCGATGGTCACGGCAGCCGAACACTCCTCGGGAACGCCCACACCCCCCACCACCGAGGTAGCACCCCCGTACGGAATGGCTACGTAGTTTCCGGCATCACACCACGCAAGAGTCGCTTCGAGTTCCTCGTCGGTGCGCGGGTGGGCGACGGCATCGGGTGGATTGGGAAATTCTCCCCGTAACGCCGCCAGAAGCTCCAGCACATGCCCACCATGGGTATGCAGCACTCTTTCTCCATGATCCGCACTCACCCAACCGGTAAGCCCGTCCGGCACTTCCACCCGTGACGTCCTGAGTTGAATGTCGGCAAGCTTCGGGATGGGCGGAGGCGTTACAGCCCGGCCAAATCGCTCGCTGATGACCCTGGCCATGTTCCGCCGATCCGCCTCGCTCGGCTCGTCCGAACGGTAGCCCCAGGTCCAGAAGCTGCGCTGCTGTTGCCACTTAGCCATCGGGATCTTCCTCTTTGTCCGGGCCGTCTGGCGGATCTTCCGGATGGTCATAAGGATCGTTCGGCCCGGTTTGCACAAGCGGCGGACGACGATGCCGTGTTGCCTGCTCGAAGGCGTAAGCCAGATTCAACAGCTTGGCTTCATTCCAGGCAACCCCAAGCAGCTCGATACCCACAGGCAAACCGTCCGGGGTGAAACCAGCGGGGAAGCTGATGGCCGGCAAACCCGAATTCGCGGCAAGACGGCAGTTGCTACCGGGCTGATCTTCACCCAGTAGGGTGGCTTTGCGGCGAATGGTTGGATAGATCAGCGCATCCAACCCCCTGGCGGCCATGAGTCCGGTAATTGCCTGCCGTAACCGCGCGCGGTTTTGCAGCTCCTCCAGATATTCGGCTTCGCTGGCATCATCCATGGCTTCCGAAGCACGCAACGATTCTTCTATCGCCGGGTGATAGAGGCCGGTCTTGAGAATTTCGGCCAAAGAAGCAACCCCCGCTTCCGGGTTGTCAGCCAGGTAATCATTGATGTCATGTTTGAAATCGCGGATGAGAACAAAAAAACCATCGATACGGGTACTGATCAGCGATTGCAAATCGTCTACCCGCACACGCTCGACGCTGGCGCCCAATGCCCGCATCTCATTGGCGGCTTGCTCCACCACCAACGCAACCTCCTCGTCTTCCGCCTCGATTCGCAACAGGTCTTCCAACAGACCGAGGCGCGCGCCCCGCAGTGATGCCCCACTAAGCCCCGCGGCATAACTCTCGGGAACATGCCCGAAGCCCTCGGCCGTCTGGGCATCGAGCGGATCGAAGCCGACGGTTACATCGAGTACCAGTGCCAGATCCATCACCGAGCGGGCTAACGGTCCGCCGATATCCTGAGTATGGGACAGCGGGACAATACCCGTTCGGCTGGAAAGCCCCTGGGTACCACGCAGTCCTACCAGATTGTTGTGGGAAGCCGGGATGCGAATCGAACCACAGGTATCACTGCCCATTCCCACGGCCGCAAAGTTACTGGCGATCGCGGCACCCGTGCCGCCGCTGGACCCGCCTGGATTACGTCGGATGTCGTACGGGTTACGTGTTGCGCCAAACGCCGAGCCCACGGTGGTAATACCATAGGCGAATTCGTGCATATTGGTTTTACCCAGAATAATTGCCCCCGCGTCCCGCAGGCGTTGCACAAGAAATGCATCCCGTTTAGGGAAAAAACCCGCAAGTGCGCGTGATCCCGCGGAGGTCGGCATGTCGAACGTCTCGTAGTTGTCTTTGACCAGAACGGGAATGCCATGTAAAGGGCTGCGAATTCCCTCGAGCACTCGTTCACGATCCAGTTCCTCGGCAAT
>JAPUJX010000516.1 GCA_027295975.1 Gammaproteobacteria bacterium | reverse complement strand
CGGCCATTGCGGAGTTCATGCATGGTTTTATCACCCCGCAACAGTTGCGACCCGACGCCATGAATAACCAGCAGCTGCAGGCTGCGGTGACGGATCTGGGCCTGACCTACGGGCTTGCCACACGCTGGACAGCGTTCGTGGCCGTATCACGGCAGCGGTACAACGCGGCTCCGGACGGGAATGTCGAGGCGGATGTTGCCTTGCCCATGGTCGCTGGGGTGAGCAGGCTGGCGTACAACAAGCCGGCGATGACGGGGTATGCCGCGCCGGAGCCCGGGATGTGGCTGGGGCTTATGGTGGCGCTGTTGACCTGGAATTGGTTCCGCAGAAAAAATCACGACAGACAACTCGGCGGGAGATTTGTGACCGATCACATTAAGAGTTAAGTTTCCTTCTTGAACGGGGAGGTGGGACATGAATACAACTCGACTCGGCGATCTTGAAGTTTCGGTAATTGGTCTCGGCTGCATGGGTATGTCCCAGGCATACGGCACACCGGATCTCGCCGAATCAGAACGGACTCTGCACAGGGCGCTGGACATCGGCGTCACTTTTCTCGATACCGCAAACGCCTATGGGATGGGGCACAACGAAGAATTGCTCGGTCGGGTGTTAGCCGAACGAAGAAGCGAATACATACTGGCAACCAAATTTGGTATCTGGCGGGAGGATGGCAAACGCTCGATCAATGGCCGACCGGAACAGGTGCGGGCCAGATGTGAAGAAAGCCTGAAGCGACTGGATACCGACGTGATTGATCTCTATTACCTCCACCGCCTGGATAAGACCGTGCCGATTGAAGATACCGTCGGGGCGATGGCCGATCTGGTGACCCAGGGGAAAGTCAGGTACCTGGGTTTGTCTGAGGTCTCGGCAAAAACCCTGCGTAAAGCCCACGCGGTACATCCCATCAGTGCGGTTCAGTCGGAATACTCCCTGTTCACCCGGGACCCGGAAGAACACGTTCTACCGGCTTGCCGGGAACTCGGCGTTGGCTTTGTGCCTTTCAGCCCCTTAGGGAGAGCAATTCTGACCAACAGGCTCGTTGCGGTGGACACGAGCGATAAGTCCGATATGCGGAGCACCATGCCGCGTTTTCAGGGAGAGAATTTCGAAGACAACCGCAGGATTGTGCAGGCATTTGCCAACCTCGCGGAAGCCGCGGGGTGCCTGCCGGGTCAACTGGCACTGGCCTGGCTGCTTGCCCAGGGGCCCGGCATAACCCCGATTCCAGGTACCAAACGAATCGGTTATCTGGAAGAAAACGCGGCGGCAGCCGATATTGCTCTCAGCGAAGCCGACCTGGCAGAGATCGATGCGGTGGTTGATCCGGACAAGGTGAGCGGGGAACGATACGTTCCCGCGGGAATGATGTCGTTGGACAGGGACTGACCCCGAGTCGATACCCCAGGTGCCCGGGACACAGTCGCGGGGAAACCACCGGTTCGATCTCGCCCCCCTCGCGGCCGGGCGTCGGAATTCTTTACAGGTTTAGGGGGAAAACGGGAATAACTGTCAGAGATCTTTACACCGGCACAAACTGCCTGTTGGTAACCCGTTGATTTTACATACAATCAATAGTTGGCTCTAACCTTGCATCAATTAAGCCAGGACCCCAGGTGCATCGTTTTCAGACATTGTCCGGTTTGCATCTGACGATACTTCTCCATGGGAGGTAATTGTTTTTTTACGAGGTGACTATGTTCAGGCATTCCGTGCTCAAGTTGCTCTGCTTGGCTCCGTTGGCTATGTTGGGTTCATCCGCACACGCCATTGCGATTCTCTATGGCGTTACCGGTAACGCCGGCATCCGATTTGGCGAACCGGGGGAAACCCTCTACACACTCAGCCAAACCGACGCGTCCGCGACTTTCGTCCTGACCCTCGGGGCTGGAGACGATGGTGAGGCGATTGGTTTCAACCCCGTGGACGGGCTGCTGTACCACGCGTCCGGTCTTAGAAACCAGTGTAGTGGAGATGATCGAGGCGTATGTTTTGAAAGCATCAACAGTACGTTTACCGGTACAACCAACATCGACATAAGCACCGGCGCCCTTATCGACAAGGAGACCCAGGCACTCACCTGGGACGTCGCCCGCGGGGAGTTCCTGTGGAGGCAGAATCAGGCGGACGAAGGATCTCTATTCAGCGTGACCTCGACGGGTGTGGAAACCCTGATCGGCCAGATGGATCACAACGCAAAAGGCCTTGCGTTCGTTGGTAACGAGCTATTTTCCGTGAGCGCCTTCGATGGCATGCTCCGGACTATCGATAGCTCGACGGCTGCAACCATAAGCGAAGTCGCAATCAATTTCCCGGGAACAGCTGTGGATGGTGCCACCGGACTTGCGACCCATCCAGACACCGGGGAGCTGTGGGCATTATTGAAACTCGACAGCGTTTTTCGCGAACTGGTTACCATCGACCCGGCGACGGGCATTGCGACCTCCATTGGCATCACCAACCAGCGGGGTTTTGCCGGACTTGCATTTATTCCCGTAACCGTACCCGAACCCGGCACCCTCGTTTTGCTCGGAATCGGTTTGCTTGGAGTCTGCTGGCCGCGGCGCATGTCTTGACTCAGCGGGCAAATCAGAAAACTCGAGCTGTTTCGGTCCCCGCTGGATTTCACACGTTTCGCCACTGTGCCCGGTGCGTACCCAGGGGCACCGAGGGGCGATCCCAACGAGGTTTCGTCTGTGACATCCCCAGCACGGGGCCAAGATAACTCATTTCACCATGGGGCGTTTTTCGTTTCAGGAACCAGGGTGATATGTCGGAAAATCTGATGTCCGCTTCCGCCACCGGTGTTCTGCCGAGTTGATCGACCCAGTGACCGGTCTGAGCCAGTGAAACTCTCACCAGATAGCTACCACCCTCCTGGGCACGACGAATTAATGCGGCCATCGCTCCGAGCGACAAGAGATAACCGGAAATGTAGTCCAGGGCCTGTACCGGCAGGTGTCGCGGTACCGCACCACCGGATTGTTCGTGCACCATGCCGTTTACGGACTGGACCAGACTGTCGAATCCCCGTTTTTCCCGCCAGGGGCCCCGGTGGCCGTAGGCGCTCAACGAAAGATAAATAATACCCGGATACTGCTGCCCGAGTCGTTCGGGCGACAACCCCCGGTTCGCGAGACTTCCCGGCCGATAACTCTGCAGAAAAACGTCCGTCGTACTCAGCAACTCGTGTAGTTGCCGCCTGCCGGAGGGTGTTTCGAGATTCAGATGGCAGCTGTCTTTGCCATGCCCCGTGTCCATCACCGCCGCAGGAATCGTCGGTAGGTGTTCAGCGTGGACGCGCATCACCTGGGCGCCGTGTTCGGCTAGGGTTCGACCGGCAATGGGTCCAGCCAGAACCCGGGTGAAGTCTGCCACGTGGATGCCTGAAAGAGGGCGATCACCGCAGGTCGGCAGGGGTATTCGATCACTGCGGGCAATTTTTTCGACCTCAAAAACCGGAAGTTCGGCTACGGCCCGGCCTTGATCGTGTTGCAACCATTCAGCGCGATTTCTAACGAGCGAGGCACACATGCCGGCCCGGGTCAGATCATCCTCGAGGGCAGATCCGTCACGTGTTCGTATGGCCGCGGATACAGCCTCCGCATTGTCCGCACAACCCAGCAGCGTCAATACCCCACTTTTGTGCCGCGGAAAGTTGCAATGCAGTTGCAGCCACCGCTGATCTCGCGTCTGGTAGAAACCGGATATCGGGCTCCACGGATCAGGGCCTTTCGTTCCGTCAACGCGCAGGTAACTGCTGGCGCGTAATGCCGCGGCCGCGGCGATGAGGTTCAATCGAAGAGTCTGGTTCTGCCCCGTCCTTCGGCGCCATATCTCCGCAGCCAACAGGCCATTTGCCATTATTGCGGCGCTTCCCGCCGCTCCAACCCGATATCGCGTGGGCAGAACCGGGTCCGTCCCGTCAATCCGATAGGCTTGTAAATCACACTCCGATCCACCTATCCGAATGAGTGTCTCAGTCAGGCTCCGAGGCGATATTTCAGGATCAACAGGCAATTTCTCTCACTCGTACTGCGCGCCAACGCCGCATGGTCAGAAAACGCAAGCCGTTGTTATTGGGTCGGATCGAAAACAACACGCCCGATAGTCTCACGATTTGCCAGCCGCAGCAGTGCATCGGGCAAGAGGTCGAACCCGATAACCGCATCAACCAACGGCGAAATTTTCCGGTCCAGAAGCAGGTTGTGCAGTTCCTCGTAACAACGTCGGAACGGTGTTGGATCCTTCTGGCGATATCCACCCATGTGGACACCCACGATGGCGTAATTCTTGACAAGCGCGTGATTGGCGGGAGCGGTGGGGATGGTGCCGCTGGCAAATCCGATCACCAGAAATCTTCCTTCCCAGGCGACCAGTCGGCGGGCGACGTCAAAATAGTCTCCCCCTACCGGATCGTAAACAACGTCGACTCCTCGACCGTCGGTCAACGACATGACCCTTTCATAAAGGTCCTCCGCGTTGTAGTCGATGACTTCGTCCGCCCCAAGCGCTCGACATGCCGCGGTTTTTTCATCGCCACCGGCAGCGGCAACGACCCAGCAGCCATGATGTTTGGCGAGGTCGACGGCCGCTGAACCGACGCCTCCGGCGGCAGCGAGTACGAGCACCGTTTCTCCCGGCTGCAGTTTGCCTCGCAGATGCAGGCCAAACCAGGCTGTACCGTAGGTTATGTGCATCGCAGACGCGGTAACGAAGTCGACACCCTCGGGCAGCAGGGTGGCCTGTTCACCCGAAACGAGTGCTTCTTCCGCGTAACCTCCGTCATTTCCGACCGTTGGCCCGACGATACGTTGGCCAACTTGGTAAGGCGAGCCCTGGCTGACCTCGACAATGGTTCCGGCACAATTCATTCCCGGAACGAATGGCAGCTCGAGTTGCACCTGATATCGACCCTGACACTGGAGAATGTCGGCAAAATTGAGATCGGTCGCATGTACTCGCACGCGTAACATACCGGCGCCAGGAGTTGGCGTTTCGATGTCGACGACTTCGAGTTCCTGCCACGGATCCCCGAGTTTCTGAATCTGCCACGCTTTCACAAAAGTCTCGCTCCCAGCGGTACATCGGAATCGGGCACGCACAATACGACATTTCCGTCGTCGTCATGGAATCCCGTAACCAGGCACTCCGACATCATCGGACCAATCTGTTTTCCGGGGAAATTCACGACCGCGACCACCAGCTTGCCCGGCAGATCGTTAGTTGAATACAGTCCCGTGAGTTGCGCGCTCGACTTCCTCAAGCCAACTTCTTCCCCGAAATCGATCTCGAGCACGTATGCAGGTTTTCGTGCCTCGGGGAACGATCTCGCCGAGACGACCCGTCCGACCCTGATCTCCAACTTTGTGAAGTCTTCCCAGCTAATCTCCAATCTTCAACTCCACCTATCGACCCGGGACATAAGCCTTCTCTTCGGAACCATCATCTGCGGTATCGCTTTTTGCGGTCCTGGAGCGCCCGTCTTCCACAACGAGATACCCAGCGGGTACCACCAACAACGTCACCACAGTGGCGAAGAGCACGCCAAA
>JAPUJX010000515.1 GCA_027295975.1 Gammaproteobacteria bacterium | reverse complement strand
CGATGAGGAAACCGAGATCGGACCCGGTGATTTCATCGGCTTTCCCACCCCCTCCATTGCTCATCTCGTGAGAAATCCCTACGAGGAAGATCTCGTTTGCCTGATGGGCGGGGAAAATAACAAAGTGGAAATAGCCGATTTCCCCGCCGACCTGTGGGAGGATCCGCCGGATTCATGAACTCCCCGGTCGAGCCCGTGTTAGACATTCGCCTCTCGAACACCGGTGATGCGGAATGTATCCACGCCGTGCTGGTCGACGCCTTCAACCGGCAAGCAGAAGCCGAGTTGGTCGCGGCTGTTCGCCATGCCGGCGAAGCCGTTATCGAGTTGAGTGCATTCGCGGCCGATGAGCTCGTTGGGCATGTTCTGTTGTCACGGATTCAGATAGAACCACCCGTGGCCGTTCACTGCCTGGGAATCGCTCCCGTATCGGTACTCACTCGACTTCACGGGCAGGGTGTCGGCAGCGCATTGATGCACCGCGCAATCGAGGAATCCCGAGCATTGTCCGTCGACGCGATATTTCTCCTCGGGGCACCCGCCTACTATCGTCGCTTCGGATTCCAGCGCACCCATATTGGCAACGAATATGGTGTTACCGACGCCTTCATGGCACTGGAACTCGAAGAGGCCTGCCTTGCCGGAATCGATGGCATCGCCAGGTACGTCAGCGCATTCTCGGACACGGGGGTTTGATTTATGCCGGGTGTGAGTTTGAGTTATGCTTGGGGCGAGTCGAGCTGACGGGAGACGGATATGCCGGACGACGGCAAGGGGCTGACCAATCACGAGATCACCATCTGTCTGGAAGGCGGGGCCATGCTCGGGCCATTCAGGGCTACCTGGAGTTCCGAGATAGTCAGCGACGTTCGGGAGCTCAGCCGCGATTACGACGGGTACATGAACGGCGACAAACAGAAGCGCTTCAAATACCACCTTCACGATCCTGAAAAAAAGATTTCACACTCGTTGATAATCGATTTCTCACGGGTTACCGCCATCTACGATCGCGTCGACCTGCAAACCGATTGAGAGGGGACCATGGACATCAATTTATGGGGCGTGCTCTGCGCCACGGTGGCGAGCTTCGTGTTGGGGGGGTTATGGTATTCCAAGCCTCTGTTCGGCACCGTCTGGATTCGTGAAACAGGAATCGACGAAGCTGCGGCCGCTCATCCGGCAAAGGTTTTCGGTCTCACCTTCGTATATACCCTGATTACCGCGATTGCCCTGTCGTGGCTGCTCGGCCCCTACCCCTCCCTCATCGAGGGAATTCGCACCGGGCTGGTTGTGGGCGTGGGTTTCGTGGCTTGCTCATTCGGCGTCAACTATCAGTTCTCTATGAAAAGCGGAAAGCTGCTGTCGATCGACGCTGGCTTCCACATTATGCAGTTTCTCATCATGGGCATCATCCTGGGTATCTGGCCCTGACCCTGAGGCTCGAACCTGTCGAGGTATTCGTCTTCGATTTCGACGGAACTCTCGCGCCCAATCTCGACCTTCCCCGGATGCGCAGCGAGGTGATCGAGTTAACCCTGACGACGGGCGTGCCACGCGTTGAGTTCGAACATCTGTTCATCATCGAGATAGTCGAGGCGGTTTTCACAAGACTACACAAGGAGGCACCCGAGGCAGCATCTGGCTATCGATCGCGCGCCCACGCGCTCATAACCGAATTTGAGCTCGAGGCCGCAGCGAGAACCGAACCTTTTCCCGAAACCCGTAGAACGTTACGCGAACTCAGACGGGCAGGAAAACAAATCGCCGTGGTAACAAGAAACTGCAGCCGGGCCGTGACTCGAGTATTCGGCGATATCGACGACTACTGCGACACGGTGCTGGCACGTGACCATGTTACCCACCTGAAACCGGATCTGCGCCACGTTCGTGAAGCTCTAACTACCCTGGGAAAAGAAGAATCGATTGCGGCGATGGTGGGCGACGGCAGAATGGACATGTCCGTAGGGCGTGAACTTGGTATGTATTGCGTGGGCGTGCTCACGGGAAGTGGCGATGAGGAGCAGCTCACCAATGCCGGAGCCGATCTGGTGATCGCGGAGATTCAAGAACTCCTCGACCACGTTTGACAACATTTCTCACCGACGCTGGAAGAAAACAAACGGATGGAAACGTCTTCCTTTCGCTGGCGTTATCACGCCGTAAAGTTCAAAATAAACATAGCGTTCGTTGGGAACGGTGTAATGCGTATAGCGACGGAAGCAAGAAACGAAATAGGACCTCTGCTGGATCAACTGATCAGACAGTTGGACGTGGAAGGCAGCGCAACACAACGGTCGTTTTTTGCCAGGATTCGCCGTTCCCTGCAACACGCGCGCCACGATGTAGATCTTGCCACCCCGATTCTGGAGCTCTCCACCACACCCATGGTCGGTTTCCGGTTCTCCAACGACGCCGACGCTTTGATCAATCGGATTCTGGAAAAGGCCGAGCAGCTAGCGGACGAACTGGAAACCCCTGTCCAGGACATCCACTAACCAAAATCCACCCATCACCCGAATGCGGGGGAGGTTCTCCTATGAAGAAGAGGTTGGCACCTCGTTAAAGGGAATCCCCTTGTCCACACGAGGTTCCTGGGGTAAACCAAGCACTCTCTCGGCGATTATGTTGGCCATGATCTCGTCCGTGCCGCCCGCAATACGAAGCCCGGGAATACCCATGTAGGATCCCTGGAAAAGACCTGCCTCCGCCGCAAACTCCTCGTCCCAGACAGCGCCCGTCATCTCCATCAGATCGATGGCAAACGAAGCCATGTCCTGGGTTTTAGGCGCACCAACAAGCTTGCCAATGGAATTTTCCGGTCCGGGTGTTTCTCCACGTGAAAGTGCCGTCATCGAGCGGTACGCGGTAAACCGCAAACCTGCTTCCTGGCAGTACCAGTCGGCTAGTTTGGCGCGCACCAATGAGTCTTCAATCGCGGGTTTATCATCGATTGTCACTCGTTGCGCGAGTTTGAAAACCGAATCGAAACCGACCGCGGTACCGCCGCCGCCGATGGAGGCGCGTTCGTTCATCAGGGTAGTCAACGCGACCTGCCAGCCCTGGCCCACTTCACCGAGACGCTGCGCATCGGGAACTCGCACGTCGGTAAAATAAACCTCGTTGAAGTTGGCATCACCCGAAAGCTGTTTGATCGGTTTGGTCTCGATGCCGGGGGATTTCATGTCGATGAAAAAGTAACTCAACCCCTTGTGTTTAGGCACGGTCGGGTCCGTGCGCACCACGAGAATACCGTAGTCCGAATAGTGGGCGCCCGAAGTCCAGATCTTCTGACCGTTGATCACCCAGTCGTCACCGTCTCGTTCCGCCCTGGGACGCAGCGCCGCCAAATCCGAGCCTCCGGCCGGTTCGCTGAAAAGTTGGCACCATATGTGTTCACCGCTCGCGAGCTTCGGCAGGTGGTGGGCCTTTTGCTCATCCGTTGCCCAGGCCATCAACGTCGGCGCGGCCATGCCCTGGCCGACTTCACCCAATCGTTGCGAATCAGGAATTCGTACATCCGTAAAATAGACCTCGTTGAAATTCGAATCCCCTGAGAGTTGTTTGATCGGTTTGGTCTCAATTCCAGGGGATTTCATATCGAGGAAAAAGT
>JAPUJX010000514.1 GCA_027295975.1 Gammaproteobacteria bacterium | reverse complement strand
CATCATTTTCGATCCCAACATTTTCCCCATCGGGACGGGAATCGATGAACACAAAAACTACGCCGTGGACTTTATCGATACCTGCACCTGGATCCGTGACAACCTCCCTCACGCAAAGGTTTCTGGCGGGGTCAGCAACGTTTCTTTTTCGTTTCGTGGCAACAATGTGCTGCGGGAAGCCATTCACAGTGTGTTTCTATACCACGCGATACGTGCGGGGTTGTCCATGGGGATCGTGAACGCCGGACAACTCGGCATTTATGCGGAAATTCCCCGGATACTGCGCGAGCGGGTAGAAGATCTGGTCCTCAATCGCCGCGAGGACGCCACGGAAAGACTTTTGGCCATCGCAGAGGATTACGTTGGAGAGGGTAACACCAGGACCCAGGTCAATCCGGCCTGGCGTGAGGCATCGGTACGCGATCGTCTCAGCCATGCCCTGGTACAGGGGATTACCGAATTCATCATCGCAGATACCGAAGAGGCGCGGTTGGCCGTCGAGCATCCCATCGAAGTCATAGAAGGCCCTCTCATGGATGGCATGAACGTCGTGGGAGATCTCTTCGGTGCGGGAAAGATGTTTCTGCCTCAGGTAGTTAAAAGCGCACGGGTAATGAAACAAGCCGTGTCCCACCTCGAGCCTTTTATCGAAGCGGAAAAAGGATCGGGGCGGAAATTCAAAGGCAAGATCGTCATGGCGACGGTCAAAGGCGACGTGCACGACATCGGGAAGAATATCGTCGCTGTGGTTTTGCAATGTAACAACTTCGAAGTGGTCGATCTTGGCGTCATGGTGCCCATGGACACAATCCTTTCCACCGCCCGGGAACTTCAAGCGGACATGATTGGACTTTCCGGACTGATCACTCCTTCGCTGGACGAAATGGTTCATGTCGCCGCGAACATGCAAAGCCAGGGTTTCGATATTCCGCTGCTCATTGGTGGCGCCACCACTTCCAAAGCCCACACAGCCGTAAAAATCGAGCCCGCATACGACAAAGGCCCGACGCTCTACGTCACCGATGCGTCGCGCAGCGTCAGCGTCGTTACGCGACTCGTCTCCAGGAAACAACGTTCGGGTCTCATCGAAGCAACCCGCTGTGAGTACATGGCGGTTCGTGAGCGGGTGATACAGCGGGCCGAAAAGCGCGAGTTCCTGTCCATCACCGCTGCCCGCTCAAACAAGGTCGACATAAGATGGGGAGGTTATCAACCGCCCGTCCCTGAAAATCTCGGTGTACAGGCACTCAACAAACTTCCCCTGGAGACGCTGATTCCCTATATAGACTGGACTCCGTTTTTCCGAACCTGGGAACTCGCGGGAAAATATCCGAAGATTCTCGATGATACGGTGGTCGGAGAAAGCGCCAGATCACTTTTTGCCGATGCGAAGGAGATGCTCGCGACTCTGGTTCGCGACGGGCGTCTAGAGGCCCATGGGGTATTCGGCTTGTGGCCCTGCAATCGCGAAGGTGATGACGATCTGGTGTTGTACGCCGACGAAAATCGTGATCGACCCATTGCCCATCTGCACCATCTGCGCCAGCAAACTCCGAAACCAGAGGGTAAACACAACTTCTGCCTGGCCGACTTCGTGGCTCCTCGAGGAACCGCCGACTATTTGGGCGGGTTCGCAGTCACCGCGGGGGTCGGCATTCAGTCGATCCTCGCCGATTACCAGGATGACGATTACTCGAGCATCATGATCAAGGCTCTTGCCGACCGGCTGGCTGAAGCATTTGCCGAATATCTACATCAGCAGGTGCGTCACACCCACTGGGGTTATGCCGCGCAGGAATCCCTGGACACCGAAGCGTTGATACGAGAAGACTACGGCGGAATCCGACCGGCGCCCGGCTACCCCGCATGCCCCGATCACAGCGAGAAACAAAAACTCTTCCAACTCCTGGACATTGAACGCAAGGCGCATATTCGGCTGACCGAACAATTCGCCATGTTGCCCGCAGCGGCAGTTTCGGGATGGTATTTTTCCCATCCGGATGCTCGCTATTTCGGCGTAGGGAAAATCGATCGGGATCAGCTGGAGGATTATGCGGCGCGCAAGCGAGTGTCAATCTCGGTCGCGGAGGATTGGGTACGGCCGAATCTATGATGCTGACCAGAAAATGGAGAAATTGGCTAGAAAGTCCAGCCGGAAATAAAGTGTACGGCGGCAAACATCAGGCAGCCGAAAATAATCACAATGGCGATAATGTCCGCCTTTCGGTCACCGGCTTTCTGGTCTTGCATTTCCTTGGCGTCCACGGATTTCCCTGGTTGAATGGATCGGGGTCGGAACCCTAGTCTACTCCCCTGGTTCTCGATCGCGCCAGCGTCTCGGACCAGGTTCTAACCATAGTTGCAAGCGTTCTTTTGACCGTTCTCCGGGCGGTGTTAGGGTGCCGCAGAATCCGCCCGGGTCTCGGTCGTCATGTATCGTTACGATTCCTTCGATCAAAAATTCGTCGACGAACGCGTCGTGCATTATCGCGCACAAACCGAACGGTATCTGGCCGGTGAACTTCCCGAAGACGAGTTTCTCCAACTGCGGCTTCGCAACGGTTTGTATATTCAGCGATTGGCACCCATGCTTCGTGTCGCCGTACCCTACGGGACTCTGGATAGCCGGCAGTTGCGCGCCCTGGCGTACATCGCCCGTCATTACGATCGTGGCTACGGTCACCTGAGCACCCGCCAGAACGTCCAGTTCAACTGGCCGGAACTTGCGGAAGTGCCGGACATTCTTCAGGATCTCGCGGCGGTGCAGATGCATGCCATTCAGACCAGCGGCAGCTGCATACGCAACGTCACCACGGATCAGTTTGCTGGTGTTGCCGCAGACGAATCCGTCGATCCGCGACCATATTGTGAACTCATACGCCAGTGGTCCACTTCGCACCCCGAATTCGATTGGCTCCCGAGAAAGTTCAAGATCGCCGTTACCGGGGCCGGGGTCGACCGGGCCGCGGTTGACGTCCACGACATCGGCCTGGTCGTCTACCGGACGGACGATGGGGAGATTCGGTTCGACGTCAAAGTCGGCGGTGGGCTCGGCCGCACCCCTGTTATCGGCAAGACTATTCGACAGGGATTACCCGCGCACCATCTGTTGACGTACCTCGAAGCGATCCTGCGTGTGTACAACCGTTACGGCCGGCGTGACAATAAATACAAAGCGCGCATCAAAATACTTGTTCGCGCCATGACAGCCGACGGGTTCCGCGACAAGGTCGACACAGAGTGGGCGAACCTCGAGGGCTCCCCGAGCACCTTGAACGATGATGATCTCGCGCGCATTGAAGCCCACTTCCAACCTCCCGCATACAAGTCACCGCCGGCGGGCGCCGAAATCCTGGGAACTCAACGCCTCGAAGAACCGGCATTTGACCGGTGGCTCAAGCACAATGTCGCCGCACACAAACACCCGGGGTATGCCATCGTAACCCTGTCGACCAAACTCACCGGGGTTCCGCCGGGAGATGTTTCGGACGTGCAGATGGACGCGGTGGCCGGGTGGGCCGATCAATATGGGTTCGGTGAAATACGCATCAGTCACGAGCAGAACTTCGTGTTGCCAGACGTGCGATTGGAGCAACTGTTCGAGTTATGGCGGAAGGCCGAAGCTGCACAGCTCGGGGCAAACAACGTCGGCCGCATCGATGACATCATCTGCTGCCCGGGCGGCGACTACTGTTCCCTGGCCAATGCCAAATCGATACCCATAGCCGAGGCTATTCAGCGCAAATTCGAAAGTTTCGATTATCAATACGATCTCGGAGTTTTGGATCTCAATATCTCCGGCTGTATGAACGCCTGCGGCCATCACCATGTAGGGCATATCGGCATTCTTGGCGTTGACAAAAAAGGCGCCGAATTTTACCAGATCTCTCTGGGCGGTCACGCCGGTAACGGCGCATCTCTCGGACAGATCATCGGCCCATCGTTCTCTCGTGAGGATGTGCCTGAAACCATCGAGACGATTCTGCGGGTCTTTCTGGATCGGCGTCTGGAAAACGAACCTTTTCTTGACTGTTTTCGACGAGTCGGGATGGACCCTTTCAAGGAGCGCGTATATGCCAACTCTGATTAGCCACGACACGATAACGCCCATTTCACAAGACGGTTGGGAACTGGCCGAGGTGGGGGCGCCGGTCAACGGATCCCGGCGTATCGTTCCCGTTGACGACTGGCGGCCGGAATCCGGTGATGGGTTGCATCTGCCGGGTGACGCCGAGCCGGAGGCGCGCTTTTCTGAGGCGCCGCTGATTGCCATCAACTTTGCAAACTTCAGCGACGGACGCGGACTGTCCCTGGCGGTATTGTTGCGAACGCGGTTTAACTTCACCGGGGAGCTTAGAGCGATAGGCGACGTGCATCCCGAACTTCTCTATTACCTCCGCCGTTGCGGATTCGACAGCTACCTGTTACCCGACGGCCGGCGTGCGGAAACGGCCCTCAGCACCCTTGCACCTTACACGGATTACTATCAAGCTTCGGTGCTGGAACCCAACCCCGCTCACCGACGGATACGGAGATTTGCCTAGCTCAGGAATAATCGAATCATTTTTTCTGATTTTCACGGGAGCGGCGCTACTCGCCACCGTAGCTCTCTACACCAGACAGCCGGTGCTGGTGGCCTACATCGCGGTCGGTTGTCTGCTCGGGCCACATGGATTCAAGCTCGTCTCGGATGCCCGGCTGCTTGCGGAAATAGCCGAGTTCGGCATCATCTTTTTACTGTTTCTCGTCGGGCTGGATCTACCGCCCAATAAACTCAAGCACATGGCGGGAAAAACCCTGCTCACCGCCCTGGGCAGTACCGGCGTGTTTTTCATGGTCGGCTTTTCAATCATGTTCGCGTTCGGGTTCAGCTTGGGCGAAGCCGTGGTAACCGGGATTGCGGTGACGTTTTCCAGCACGATCATTGGAATCAAACTGCTGCCAACCACGGTGTTGCACCATCGACACATCGGTGAAATTGTCATCAGCCTGCTACTCATCCAGGATTTGCTGGCAATCTCGGCACTGCTGATCCTGGCCGGTTACGGGGATGCGGCGACCTCGGCGCTGAGTGGTCTCGGTACGGTACTGCTGGCGCTGCCATTGGTGTCCCTGGTCGCTTTTGCCGGTGTTCGCTATTTCCTGTTGCCCCTCATCAAACGCTTTGATGCATTCCACGAATTCATCTTCCTGCTGGCCCTGGGGTGGTGCCTGGGCATTGCCAGTCTGGCTGCGTTTGCGGGTCTTTCTCTGGAAATCGGTGCTTTCATAGCCGGGGTCGCCCTCGCAACCAGTCCAATCGCACAATACATTGCCGAGAATCTGCGACCCCTGCGGGACTTTTTTCTCGTGCTGTTCTTCTTTTCCGTAGGCGCGGAATTGAACATCGGTCTGCTGATGAACGTATTGTTACCCACCGTGTTGCTCACCGCAGCTCTCATCGTAGTGAAACCCGGAGTTTTCGCTTTCCTGCTCACCCACCAGGGCGAGACAAAAAATACCTCCTGGGAGGTCGGCTTCCGGCTCGGGCAAGCCTCGGAGTTTTCGTTGCTGTTGAGTTATGTCGCCATCAGCGCGTCACTGCTGGGTACGGAGGCCGCCCACATCATTCAGGGCGCAACGGTATTGACGCTGGTGATATCCAGCTATCTGGTTATTTTCCGCTATCCGAGCCCCATAGCCCTGTCCGCCAAACTGCGTCGGGATTGACCAACCGACGTCGTTGCAAACTAAGCCGATAAATCGACGACGCCCCGGCCCACCATTCGACCCGCCAGGATGCGATCAATTGCGCCGTCGAGATCGTTCAGGTTCAGCGGCACCGCCAGTTCCGACAGGTCCTGTTTCCATGGCCCGGCCAGCTTTTCCCAGATTTCCGTTTTCCGGGCGAGGGGCAGTTCCACGGAATCGACGCCAAGCAGGTTGACGTCACGTAGAATGAACGGCAGAACGTTGGCGGGAACCTGGGGTGTATCGACCAACCCGCACGCAGCCACGCTGCATCCGTATCGAAGGCTCTTGACGGTGTTGAAGAGTATTTCTCCGCCGACGGTGTCTACCCCTCCGCCCCAGGTTTCCCTGAGTAGTGGCTTCTCAGCGCCCT
>JAPUJX010000513.1 GCA_027295975.1 Gammaproteobacteria bacterium | reverse complement strand
AGAGCTAGCCGATACCCCGGAGAAATCGGTTTCGATAAATTGTTCGTGGGCGCCAAGCAATCGAACGGAACCATCGATGTCGACGTGCGCGCTGTGGTCTTTAAACGGTGCTAACGGTTTCACAGCGGAACAATTCGTCTGCTTGGCCATGATTGACTTGAACGTGCGATCGCGCTCCTTCCAATGCTTTTTGGATTCGAACATGTTGTTCAATTTCGAATGTATATCGAGATTTTCCAGATAGCGATCGTGCAGATTGAATCTGGTGGCGTGCCAATAGGCGGCCAGACCGATGACCGCCAACGGAATGTCTGCGATCAGAAGTTGATAAACAACAAAACCCTTGGCGGAAATGGCGCGAGCGTTGTCCACTTTCAGGCTTTGCGAGTGGCCCGGGATCTGAAAAACTTTTTCAATGCGGAACCCTCTTTCGGAAACATTCCCCGTGGAATGGAGCAGCCGTTCGGCGACTCCTTTAGGACTGTTGAGTACCAGGCCAAATCTTTTCCTGGGTGCATCTGGTTCCAGAACGTGACGCAATATTTCCTGAGAGAAATCGGAGCAGTTGCTGGTTAGCGCGCCAATCAGCTTGGGCCCAACATTCGTCGATTCGTTGAGGACCGCGATCAACTCCAGGTTTTCTGCGAGGGTGGTAGTGAACCTGAGCCGATAAATCTCCCGTTTGAGCGATTGACCGAACGAGAATCTCCACCGCCAGCGCCACTCTTCGGGCGCCGAATGATCGGGCCGAAGGGTGGTGATATCGGCAATGAACCGGTTGAACCCGTTGTGTTCGATCGCGCGCGAAATCTGATCTGTCGCAATCAACGGTTTTTGCGACTCGTCGGGTACGCCGTAGAGATAGTAATTGGTTGGGATGGCCACCCACTGATAGTGCTCAGGTAAGACGTTCAGGTATTGTCCAATCACCACACCATGATGAAGATCTGACGAGTCGCACAACTTGAGATGGGTCGGGTTGTTGTCGACCAGACAGGCATTGTGAAGTTCGATGGCCGCATGCCCGTTTTGAGTCAGGATTCCGCCGAGCGCTTTAGCTGGACGAGACACCACCGCGGTTTCGTGGATCAGCAGAGACACGTCGGCGAGCGAATCCAGCGACATCAATGTGAACAACAGACCGAACAGGGCGACTGATGTTTTCATTGCTCGGCCTCGACCGAAACGGGCAGGGCATGCCCGGCTTGGTATGGAAAATGACGGTCAATCGCTGTGTCCGGGAGGTTTAAGATCCACGGGGCGATTGAACCGTATTTTGTTTCGAAGGAAGCGAGCTGCGTTGCCTGATTTTCACAGCTAAGTGTTTTTTGGAATGTGCGAGAAAGCTGTTCCATGTTGTTCTGGACTTTTCGCGCAAGGCGAATATTGCTGTAGCGATTGCAGTTGACCGCCTCATCCCAGGTTGGGTCCACGTAGTTGCCGAGCGTGACGAGGCGAACCTGCGTCCATTTGCGCTCGGTGCATGCAACATAGGGCCCGAGGTTCTGGGCGCCGATGGGGTCCGGGTTTTCGTTCAGCAGGTGGTTCCAGAAACGCATGCCGCTGAAGTTTGCGGACAGATCAGCGAACGAAATAACGCCGGTCGTGTGGCCGCCGAGAATTCCGATTTCCCGCTTTGCGCCAAAATACAACGCTTCGGTGAGTGGCATGTGTTGCAGGTAATGTTTTTCGAAATACAGATAGCCGGACCCAAAAAAGTGTTCCAGCTTGTCTAAACCGATTCGAATGCCGTTGTACTGGATGGCTGTCAGCTCCGAACCAAGCTTGTCCTGGAGCCACAAGATCGGTGCGGAGGGACCGACGCCTGCGTAAATGGATTCTGAGACCTTGACGCTGGTCTTGGGGAATGTTTTCGACCGAAACAGCTCTTTGGTAAACCGGTCGAAAACGTGATTGCCGAATTCCTTCCTGATGGATCCGTAGAGCGCCTCTTTAGAACAAATCGCCGTCTCGCGATTCGATTCTTCGATCGCCAAGGTGAGGTGGGCATTGATTTGTGTATCGAGGAGGGTGGCCACCTCTACCATGAACTCGTTGGTCAATGAGAAGGTGTCTACTTCCTTGGCGCCGAGATTCGTCGCCAGTCCGGTTCCGATCGCCAGCGAAGATATCCAGATAACAATGCGCGGGATTGTTTTCATCACAACAGCACGTCGACGATTTTCTCGTAGACGTAATCCGCCAGGTATATTGGTTGGCTGTGGGTTATTTCTTCAGAGATCGCGAAATCAACCTCAAACACTCGTCGTCTCAATTCAGACACGATGTGTGGATCGGATGTTGCGATGTTCACTTCTTTGTTCACCTTGAAGCTCAGGGTGTCGAAGTTGGCGGTACCAAAGCAGGCCCAGCCGTCGTAGATGGCGGCTTTGACGTGGGTCATACCGGGGTACAGAAAAACCCTGACGCCATGACGTTGCAGAATGTTGGTGGCTAATACGTTGCTGCGATCCATCAACCCGCTGTCGGGCCGCGATGGAATGATGACCCGCACATCCACCCCGCGCTGCCGGGCTTTCACCAATTCATAGAGCACCAGATCGTCGGCGAGATATGCGTTCTGAACATAGATGTACTCGCGCGATCTTCGAATGGCTTCCAACTGCGCCCGGTAAATCTGAGAATTAAAGGGTTTGGTGTACAACAGGCGTAGTTCGGCACCATTATTCGCCCCCCGCCTGGTGTTGCCGCGATCAATGGGCTTCAGAAACGCAAGATCACCCAACCTGCTTTGCGCCGCGGCCTTGGCATCGTCATAGCTCAGCCGGTCGACCACGGGTCCAGACAGTTCAACCATCAGATCGTGCCAGTCATAGCGGTATTCGCGGCCGATGTTCATGCCACCCAGGAAGGCGACGGTGTTGTCGAACAGGTAGGTTTTGGTGTGATCGCCCATGAACCAGGTGTTGGGCAGCATGCGCAGATTCACGTCGGAATCCTGTTCCAGGTAAGATTCAATCGAATCGGGCGCAACGAAGTCTTCGGGTAGAGAACTCGAGGCGATCAATCCGCCGCCCAGAGTCCCCAGGCCGTCTACGAGAATGTCCACAGGGATTTCCTCGGCGCGCTGTTTCAGCAGGTCTGCAATCTGCAATGCATAGTCGTCGTTGTCGAAGATATAGGTTCGAAATCTGATGGACTCTCGGGCATCGGCAATCTCCTCCACGAGTCGATCAAAAAATTCCTCGCCATCGATGAGCAGATCCACTGAGCCGCGAGTGCGCTGGGTGTGGGTCATCGCGTCGAGGTCCAGTTCCCACTGGTAAAGATCCATGCCCTGGGTCGAAGCGGTTAGCGGCAAGCGGCTCTCGTCAAGTCGCGGAAATAAAATGGTGCCCAGCGCCAGATCTCTCAGCAGGCTCGTTGCTGCGTTGGTGGTGAGAAATACCAGGTCGCGGAGGGAACCAATTGGCCGCAACAGAACACCGCTGCTGTGGCTCTTAACAAAATGGGTGCCGAACGCCGCGCCGGTCGACATCTTCTCTTTCAGAGTAGATTTGGCCTCTGAGCGGGTCGCAGAATCGGGCAGTTGCTGAGACTGGGCAAAAGTACCGATGGCCGGGTTGCCCATCAGCAGCAATAACGCTAGGACCTTGAGTTTCATGATCACCCCTCGTTGCGCGACAACGCGCTTTAAGACGGGGTGAGCCTATGGATTAAACGATTAGCAAGCCTGATGGCCACGGATGGTTTCGTTATTTTTGCTTAGGAACCTTTAGGGCGTATCGCAGAGCACCTGTTTCAGGAAAATGCGAGCAGATTGTGGAGATAAAGTCGCCCGCGACCGGATATTACCCACGAGGGTAGACGTGGTGAATGAAACTTCTAAAATTGCGATGTTGCCCCGATGGCACAGCTGGATAGCGCGGCCCCCTCCTACGGGGCAGGTCCCAGGTTCGAATCCTGGTCGGGGCGCCAATATATACGCGGGTTTTTGTTTCTAGAAACCACACCGGACAGAAGCCAATCGTGCACCAATCGTGCGGCGCTTCCTCTCAAGGCGCGTTTTTCGGGTAAGGGG
>JAPUJX010000512.1 GCA_027295975.1 Gammaproteobacteria bacterium | reverse complement strand
GTAGTCATGTGGTACGTCTCGGGCAATCGGGACGAAGAGGTGATCGAACGCCCGAACGATCTGGTGGTTGATCGAAAAAACGCCCGTCACCACCTGTCGTTCGGATTTGGCATACATCGCTGCATGGGTAACCGTCTGGCGGAGATGCAGCTCAGAATCGTATGGGAAGAGATCGTCAGCCGATTTGATCTCGTGGAGGTGGTCGGTGAACCGGTGCACGTTCGCTCTAATTTCATCAAGGGGTATGCCGAGCTGCCGGTGAGGGTACATCCGCGCTGAATTTGGCTATCGGGAGTTCCGACACCAGTCATCCTGGCGAAACCTCTTCGATTGAATCTGCCTGATTGTTTCCTTGTGCACGCGTACGTTCGCCAACTCCGATAGACCGGAACGGTTCAGGTGATCTCATGACGTGGATAGATACGATTTCCTACGGCGCGGCGACCGGGCACCTGTCCCGTCTATACGATCGCATCAAGGGTCCGGCTGACAACGTCGACAACATCATGCTTGCTCACAGCCTCCGACCTCATACCCTGGAAGGCCACATGTCCCTGTACAAACAGGTGCTGCATCATCCTCGCAATGAGGTGGCGGTGTGGTTCCTGGAGGTATTAGGGGTGTATACGAGCTTGTTGAATCGTTGTGACTACTGCATCGAACATCATTACCAGGGACTTCGCCGAATTCTCAACGACGACCGACGCAGCTGGGACATTCGTGTGAGCCTAGTTGCGGAAAGCTGGTCGACGGTTTTTGAAAAACCGGAATGCGCCGCGTTGAGTTACGCTCGGAAGCTCACGGTGCAGCCGGCTGAAGTGTCCGAAGGCGACGTTGACCTGTTGCGCGCATCCGGTTGGTCCGATGGCGAGATTCTGGAAATCAATCAGGTGGTCGCGTACTTCAATTACGCAAATCGAACGGTGCTCGGCCTCGGCGTCGAAAGCGGGGGCGACATTCTCGGACTATCCCCGGGCAACGAGATTGACGCGGACAACTGGTCACATCGGTGAGCGGAATCACCCTTTTATCTGGAGAGAGGAAGTCAAAGTGCGAAACAAATGTCTTGTCATAGTCACGATGCTGGCAGGCACGCTGTCGCTGCCCTCGATGGCCGCCGATACGGTGAAGGTTGACGTCATTAAGAACCCCTATGGCGGTTCACGCAACACACCGGAGCTTTCAACCAACCCGGACTACATCCAGGCCGGCGGTCTCGAGCGCCTGATCGGCACCTGGGGGGGTGAGTTGATACGGCCGATTCAGGACATACGTCTGACGTTGGAACAGGAGCGGCAGTACGGTAGTTGGAATCGCATGGCCCTTGCGAATGCGAATTTCGCCGATGCCGTCCGCGAAGGTCTGCAGGGCGAGATGATCACCATCGGCCTCGAAGCCAACTGTAACGACCTTCTCGGCATGCTCTCCGGTCTCAAATATGATATTCAGGGTAATGCTCGAAAGGTGGGCCTGGTATTTTTCGACTCTCATGGTGACTTCAACGTGCCGGAGACAACACTGTCCGGCATGCTTGGCGGGATGCCGGTTGCCGTGGCTGCCGGTCATGCGCTGCATAATCTGCGCAAGACCACCGGCCTGGTCGAACCGCTGCCGATAAACCATATCCTGTGGGGTGGTGTGCGGGATCTGGACCCACTCGAGGCGGACCGTTTCCTCGAGTTCGAGGTTCGTCAGGTTTCCGTTCGGGACATCCGCGAAATATCCGAAAACTTTCGCAGGCAGTTTGATGAAATGGCGGCGGCCGTCGACGTCGTTTACGTGCATGTCGATATGGACGTTCTCGAGCCGAAAGAGGTACCGGGTCACCCCCTGACGGTTTCCGATGGACCCAGCAGTAAAGCACTGGCGGCGGCAATTGGAGTGATGTTCGAGAATCCAAAAAGTGTTGCCCTCGGGATCGCGTCAACGCCATCGTTCAACGCAGATCCTGGTGGGGTGAGCCGGCAAGCCGCACTCAACCTGATTGAGGGAGCCATCAGGGGCGTGCAGGCACGCTAGGCTTTGCGGAACTGTCTCCGGTTCCAAAAAGGTGCACAATTCCGCTGTGAAAACCCGTGGCTACATACTCCAGGCAACTTATCGGATTCAAGCCGGGACACCGGTCGTACATCTCTATGGACGGCTGGAAGACGGGGCGACCTTTCTTGTACGGGATCATCGCCAGAAGCCGCACTTCTATATAAAAAGCAGTGCGGTGGATGTCGTCGAAGATGTCGTCGAAGATGCCGTCGAAGATGTCGTCGAAGTTGTCATTGAAGGTTCCGTTGTAAATGCAGCTGGAGATACCGCTGGACATACCGCCGGAGGGGTAGGACCGCTGCGGCTGACAGCCACGAACAAAACCACGTTCGCGGGGGAGCCGGTGAGTCGGGTAGATGTCGTCACCCCGCCGGACGCCCCGGGTCTCCGGGATAAACTGCTTGCTGCCGGGGTGGATACCTTTGAGGCGGATGTACGTTTTGCCATTCGTTATCTCATCGACAGGGGTATCAAAGGAGGCATCAGCAT
>JAPUJX010000511.1 GCA_027295975.1 Gammaproteobacteria bacterium | reverse complement strand
GTGTCGCATAGATAGAGAAGGGGAACGTCGAAGGCATCACACAACTGCATGAAACGCGTGCCCTTGTCCGCCGCGTCGGAATCGATGGCACCACCGAGGTGCGCCGGGTTGTTTGCGATAACACCCACCGGACGCCCTTCGATGCGGATGAGCGAAGTCACCATACCCAACCCGAAACCCCGGCGGATCTCCAGCACGGAAGAAGTGTCCGCGATGGTGTTGATGACCTCACGGATGTCGTACACCCGCAATCGATTCTCCGGCACGATGCGACGCATCGCGCGTTGATCGGGAAACTCCCACGTGTCCAGCCGGCCCTGGAAATAAGCCAGATACCGTTTTGCGACTGCCACCGCCTCCGTTTCGTTTTCAACGGCGACGTCCACAACCCCGTTTGCCACCTGCACCGACATTGGACCGATCTGCTCCGGCGTATAAATGCCGAGACCCCCGCCTTCGATCATTGCCGGGCCGCCCATGCCGATGTTCGAGTTCGCCGTCGCAATGATTACGTCACAACAACCAAGCAGCGATGCATTGCCCGCAAAACAGCGCCCCGAGGTGATTCCGACCATCGGCACGAGGCCCGAGAGTTGCGCGAAGCGCGAGAACGTCGTCTGGGTGCTGACCCCCAAACCGTCCGTGTCGCCCGGTCGGCCGCCGCCCCCTTCCGCGAAGAGCACCATCGGCATCATGCCTTCCTCGGCGATATCGATCATGCGGTCGGTCTTTCGGTGGTTCTGCCCACCCTGGGTGCCGGCAAGTACGGTGTAATCGTAAGACATCACCGCACACCGCGAGTCCGGGTCCCCGAAAATAGCCCCGTTGATCGAACCCACCCCGGTTATCATGCCATCCGCCGGGGTGTGGTCGATCAGATCCTCGAGGGAACGACGGCGGCGCTGCGCCGCCAACACCAGTGAGCCATACTCCACGAACGTTCCGGAATCGCAGAGATCCTCCACATTCTCCCGCGCCGTGCGCTGATTTGTTTTTCTCCGGCGGGCCACGGCCTCTGGCCGGGAAACATCCAACGTTTTGTTCTGGCGCGCAACGATCTCCGCTAGATCCGGGCGAATGTAATCGAGATCAACATCGTCTTTCGCGGTATCGAGCCGGGTTTGCACCGCCGTCTCTTCTATGAACATCAGCGGGTGTTGCTCGTGAACGGTATCGCCGAGTGCAACCCCGAGTTGCCGCACGAATCCGCTGCTGACAGCGCGAATTTCGTGTTCCATTTTCATGGATTCCATCACCAGGAGTTGTTGGCCAACGACAACCGCGTCACCTTCGTTCACGTCGATTGCAACTACCGTACCCTGTAACGGTGCGGGTACAGCCACCGTTCCATCCGGCACGCTCGAAACCTGCACAACTTCCCTTTGCGATCCTGTCTGGCCCCTGGAGTCCGTAATCGACGCGCCGCCTGCAGCCTGACCGTACGTGAGCACCGCCAACGGGTCGTTTGCGTCAACCTTTGCACCCGCGAGCGTCTTCGCAGCCAGAGTGTGGGTACTGTCGAAAAAGAGGGCATCGTGCACGCTGGCTTTCGCCAAAGCGGACGACTCCTCATCGACAAATCCGGTGTGTAATCCGCCCGCCGCAAAAATCGGATGGGAGAGGACATTCTGCAGGAAGCCGATATTGGTCTCGACCCCATCGATGCGAAACTCCGAAAGCGCCCTGTAGGTTTTCTGAACGGTGTTATCAAACCCCCCGACAGCGCTATGGCAAATCACCTTGGCCAGCAGTGAATCGTAACGGGTACTGGTCGTGTAGCCGACATAACCGAAGGTGTCGGTGCGAACGCCGGGCCCCGAGGGGATTTCAAACGTGGTGAGTTTTCCACCCGTTGGCACGGTGGAACCATCCGCTGCCATCCGCTCCATGTTGACTCTTGCCTGTATCGCGTAACCGCGCGGCCCTGGTGCCTCGACCAGACCGAGGTCCGCCAGGGTAGCACCACCGGCAAGACGGATCTGAGCCGCAACGATGTCGACACCGGTCACCTCCTCGGTCACGGTGTGTTCCACCTGCAGACGTGCATTCGTCTCCAGAAATACGAATTCGCTCCGTGCCTCGTCCACCAGAAACTCGAACGTGCCAATATTGTCGTAGTTGACCGAGCCGGCGAGGGATCGAGCCGATTCGATCAGTGCTCGACGCAGGTCGCCATCGAGTCCGGGCGCAGGCGCGATCTCAACCAGCTTCTGGTGACGACGCTGCACGCTGCAGTCCCGTTCGCCGAGATCGATCACCCGGTTGCCATCACCGAGAATCTGCACTTCTATATGGCGGGCTTTCGGAAGAAATCTTTCCACATATAATCGATCGTTGCCAAACGCGGCGCGGGCCTCGGAAGCACAGCGATCGTACGCCGCCGACACCTCTTCGACCGTGGCAACAATTCGCATGCCGCGGCCGCCGCCACCCCCAACCGCCTTGATCACCATTGCCGAACCAACGCTGAGATCCGCCAGGAACCACTCCGCTTCCTCGACGGATACGGATCTTTCACTTCCCTCGAGCACGTTTACACCCACCGCCCGAGCCTGTATGCGTGCCCTCACCTTGTCGCCGAAGAGTTCGAGCAGCCGCGTGGAAGGTCCGACAAAAACAAGCCCAGCCGCGGCGCAAGCCGCTGCAAACCCCGCGTTTTCGCTCAAGAAGCCATAACCGGGGTGGATGGAATCACAGCCCTGATCGAGAGCTACACCGATGAGTTGCGTGCCGTCGAGGTACGCGGCCACCCCGCTGCCTTCGAGGGCAACGGCCGCGTCGGCTTTCCTGACATGCAGGCTCGAGGCATCGTCTTCGGAATAGACCGCCACCGATCCAATGCCAAGCTCTGTCGCGGCACGCGCCACCCTGATGGCGATCTCGCCTCGATTTGCCACCAATAACCTGGAAAACGCCATGATCTCCCCCAAAACAACCGGATAATTCCTGCCCAAAACAAGCGGGCATTCGTGCCTTCGAGTAACAACACTAGTGCAAATCCACCGTCCATCGCCAGTCAACCGGTGGGCGTATACTCAGCGCTGTCAGCACAAAGCAGGAGATCGACATGCAGCTACGCTGGTCCCACGCCGTGGTTTACGTCCGAGATATGGAGCCGATGCTGGATTTCTATACCAAGGTGCTCGGCTTCGAAATCACCGATCGTGGACCGATCGGCCCAGCTGGTGGGCCCGAAATCGTCTTCATGAGCCAGGTTCCCCTTGATCACCATCAGCTCGCCTTCCTCTCCACGCGCAAAGATGACGAACCGTCCAACTCGGTGAATCACTTTGCTTTTCGCGTGGACTCGCTCGACGAGGTGCGAACGATGAAAGACCGCCTGACCGATGACGGTCGAGCGAGCAAACTCAATCCCATGACCCACGGCAACGCCTGGTCGATCTACTTCTCCGATCCCGAAGGTAATGGCATAGAGGTATTCTGCGACACCCCGTGGCATGTTCGGCAGCCTCAGGGACGTCCGTGGGACATGTCGAAAAGCAACGAAGAGGTGGCCGCCGAGACCCACGAGGCTTTTGCCGGTGAGCCTGGATTCGAACCAATCGCGGACTTCTACAGGGTTCGAGGGGAACATCTGAAAAACCGTTAACTCGAGACGGTACTCCACGGCTTTCCTACTGTGACGGTAATCACAGAATGAACGTCACAGCTCGCACCAGGCCTACCATTTACGGAGACCTGAGACATAGGTAGCTGAACAATCATGCGCAAAATCGCAATATCGACCGTTCGGCATATTTGATGAATCCATGTTAGAAGAGCTTAGGAGAACATGACGTTTTCACCCGTGCTCATCGCGGTTAGCATCGCGGTCGTTATCGCCTGCTTAGTGGGTGGCTGGATCGGAAGAGGGATCGGCGCAAAACGCCGGGAAAAAGACCTGAACCGCCTGATAGTGGACGCTAAATCCGCCGTCCCGCAACTTGAAACCGCTGCCCGCACTGGAGAGGTAAAAGTCGCCCGACTCCAGGAAGAGTCCAAAGGTCTCGCCAACAGCGCCATCGAGCTTGCGCGTGACCTCGAAAATAGAGATAGGGAGCTACGCAGCGCCAAACGCAAGGTGCGCAATCTCGCTTCCGAACTGGCTGCCGTGAAGGGGGGCGGAACCGGTGTGATCGGAGGACTCGAGGTCGAAGGCTTCATCACGAACGAAGACGAAGAACGAGCAGAAGCCGATTCACCGTTAGCTGCGAAGCTGCAGAAAATAGAAGCTCTCTACGAAAAACTCAAAAACGCCCTCATCGAACGGGACGAAAAGATCCAGACCCTCGAGGGCAACCTCGAACAAAAAACCACCCCCGCTGCAGCAGACGCGGAACAAAGCGAGTCCGACGATTCAAAAGCCTTTCAAGAGCAGATTCGCAGCCAAAAAGAGAAAATCGAAGATCTCAAAAGACGGCTCGTGGATATCGCTCAGGAAAAGGACATGCTTGCGGACATGGCCAAACGCCGCAGTCAAAACAATCTGTCGCTCAAAGAGGCGGCCGTCGAAGCCGAAAAACGTATTCCAGAACTCGAGGTCGACATCCAGACAAAAGATAAAACCATTTCAGATCGGGAAGGATCGATCAAACGGCTCCTGGACGAACTCGAGGTAATCAAGGACGAGCGAGCCAAACTCCGGAAAGAAGTGGCCGAACTCGGCGAGCAGGTCGAGGGTAGCAGCCAGGAGCTGACATCTCGCGATGTGCGCATCACGGGTCTCAGTGGAGACATTCGAGATCGTGAAGACCGGATTGGCGCCCTGGTGACCGAGGTAGACGGTCTGCAACGTTCTTCCAGAGATCAGCAGACCAAGCTGAAGAAACACGACGAAACCATCGCCGAACAGCAATCGCTGTTGGCTGCTTCGTCCGTCCAACTCGAAGAGCAGATGAAGTCGACCGAAACGACGCAAGGATCACTAAGAAATCGTGACTTCAAGATCGAAACCCTCATGAAAGACGTCGCCGATCTGAAAGCCAGCCTCGACAAGGCCGAGAACCAGGCTTCCGTTGCCATGGACATGTTCGAAAAACGCAAGGCCATGTTCGCCGATGCAAACAAGGCTTCGCAAGCGACAAACGATGCCACGAACCGCAAAGCCGCAGCCCTGGGCGCCAAAATATCGCAAAGCGATCGGTGGATGGCTGAAATGAAACAAACGCTGCATGATCGCGACGTTCAGATAAAGAAATTGGAAGCCACCACCGCGGACATCCAAAGCCAGAACGACACGCTTGTCATCGAACTCAACGAGCAAACCCAGGCTCGTCGAACCGCGGAAGCCGGCGTTCGCGCCAACGGTCGCGAAGCGTCAACGCAGGAAACAAAAACTCAGCAAGCCGTCACACAGCTCAAGGAGCGGGATCAGACGATCGCTGTATTCAAGAGCACAGTCATAGAACTCGAGTACAAGGTGAGTTCGTTGACCGAGGAAATCGTCTCGCTGACCGAGCAGCTCGAGACCCGGGGACAAGCTGGGCATCTGCCGTCTCAAGACGACGGCAACCCCACGCACACCGCCTTATAACGCTTCTACCTCAAACTCCCCGCGGCAATGGCGAAAGCCTCTTCCGGAGAACGAACGATCCGTTTTCGGGCGTAGAAGGCGAAATAGCCGAGGCCCGCCAGAAACCAGAAGGCAACACCGATCACGCCCTGGCGAAAATCCGCGTTCATAAACAAAGTTACCAACGCCACCAGGGAAATCGCCAGTGCCACCCATGCACCCGCTGCTCCCAGGGGACTGACGAATGGCCGCTCGACATGCGCAAAACGGCGCTTCAGCACAATGTACGAGATCATCTGCATGGCATAGGCAATCAACGCGCCGAAAACGGCCATGTTGAGTATTACCCCGCCAAACGCCCCCGTCTGATCGGCGAAGTGAAGTATGAGCAGCACGACGTACCCCACGAGCGCGCCCAAGACGAGCGCCACGTACGGAGTTTTTCGCACCCCGTGGGTCACCGACATCCATGTTGGAAAGTAACCGGCACGGCTGAGTGAATATATATTGCGTCCATAGGCGTAAATGATCGCGTGGAAGCTGGCAATCAGACCGGCCACGGCCACAAGTCCCAGAACCTTGGCACTGGTTACCCCCAAAGTGAGTTTTAGCCCCTCGAGCAACGGTTCTTCGGTCTGTGAGCCGAAATATGCCGCTCCTCCTCCGATACCCATGTTCAAGAAGGTAATCAACACTCCGGTGACGATCAACGTGACAAGTCCCCAGAGTAACCCACGGGGCATGTCACGCTGAACGTCCACCGATTCCTCGGCGGCGAGCGGCAGTTGTTCAATGGCAAGATACAACCAGATGGCAAACGGTAACGCCGCTCCCACCGCCGTCCAGCCCTTCGGCAGAAAACGATTCTGCCCGGCATCTGGTTCGATGTTCCACAGGTTGTCCCATGAAAACAGGGGGATCGCGCTTATGTAGAACACCAATAGAATTGCCAGGGCGACTAGCGTGATAACCACCACAAAACGAAACGACTCCTCTACGCCGAGCACGTTGAGCCCGACGAACACCGCATAAAGACCGAGCCACCACAAGGGCTGCGCGGCATCGGGAGTATCGAAAATGTTCTGCAGGTATGCCGCGGAGAAATAACACACCACCGCCGTGGTGATGATGTACTCCATGTTCTCGGCAAGCCCGGTTATGTATCCGCCCCATGGGCCAAGCGCGGTGCGGCCAAAAGAGTATGCACCCCCGGTATGCGGCATGGCCGCGGACATTTCCGCAATGCCGAAACACAACCCCACGTACATCACGGTGATGACGACCACCGCGAGCAGAAAGCCGCCGAACCCGGCTTGCCCGACGCCCAGGTTCCAGCCCGAGAAATCCCCCGAGATTACCGCACCCACGCCAAGCGCCCACAGCGAAAACACGCCGGCGTAACGCTTGAGGCTACGCCGCTCGAAGTAACCATCCTCAGCGTCGCGATATTTCACACCGCCAGATCGTTCGGGCATACTTTCTCCTCTACCTACTTGACTAGAGAGCTGCAATTTTCGCATCGCGCCAAGCTACCGCAACCGTACCAGCGCTTCGCGTCGAGTGCCAAGGGTGGTTTGAACCGTAATCGGCGAGTCTGGGTGGGTTTCGCAGGCGTGCGGGGTATCTCCCGACCAAACAATATGGCTGCCGGAGCACCGGGACACCTCTGCCTGATAGACTTGGACAACTTGCATACGTGGAAGGGGAGAAACGATGAAGCTATTCGACCTCCATGGCCGAACCGCCATCGTCACCGGTGGTAACGGCGGCATAGGGCGCGGACTCGCGCTGGCATTCGCTGAAGCCGGTGCCGATGTGTGCATCGCGGCGCGCAATAAAGACAAGCTCGCCAGCACCAGCGCCGAGATCGAGGCGCTTGGCGCAAACTGCCTGAGCGTCGAATGTGACGTAAACGAACTGGAGGATCTCAAACGAACCCTCGAACTCACCAGAGAACGTTTTGGGGCTTGTCACATCCTCGTAAACAACGCCGGCATAGCGCAACAGGCGCTGCCCCAGGATCTGACCGATGAACAATGGGAGCGGGTCATCGACACCAATCTCACCAGCGTTTTTCGCTTTTCGCGCACGGTGTTCCCAACATTTCGCGCCCAGGGTGGTGGCAAAATCATCAACATCGGTTCCGAATACTCACTGTTTGGAAGCCCTTTCGTCGCTGACTACTCCGCAAGCAAAGGTGGGGTGATACAGCTCACAAAATCTCTTGCCGTCGCATGGGCTGAAGTAAACATCCAGGTCAACGCGATCATTCCGGGTTGGATAACTTCGGAGATGACCGACCCGGTGAAAGAAAACTCCGAGATGTTCGAGGCTATTGTCGGCCGAACGCCAGCGGGCCGATTCGGTGAACCCGAGGAGCTGGGCGGTGCTGGAATTTTCCTCGCGTCGGCGGCTTCCGACTTCGTCACCGGCCAGAGTATCGTCGTCGACGGCGGTTACAGCGTTAGCTGAGCGGGGAAGCTCAAAACGAAAAAGAAGACCGGGAGTTCAATTCCTGGACAAGAACACCTCAAGGTGGCAAAACAGGCAACACGCGAACAGGAGCAAATCCATGGCGATTGAAATCCGGCCGGCACGAGGTGACGAGCTCGATCAGCTCGGGCTGCTGACCTCCTATGTTTACGGCGGTGCGTTCGGCGACGGACCAGACAATCTCCCCGCACAGTCACAACGCCCGGAGTGGACGTTGTGTGCCTTCGACGGGCCGAAGATGGTGTCGAGTTTTTCCACTTTCCCGTTCACGATGCGCGCCAACGGCAAGGCGGCCGCCCTCGGCGGCGTTTCGGCGGTGGGCACGCTGCCTGAATATCGACGGCGCGGCCTCGTGCGCAGAATCACCACCCAGGCATTTGCCGATATGCGGGAAAACGGTCAGAGCGTCGCGGCGCTCTGGGCCTCCCAGGCGGCCATTTATCAGCGTTACCAGTACGCGCTTGCTACCGGGATGAGGCACTACTCCATCGACACGGTAGATATCGCCTTCCACGACGATGATGGCGGTACTGGTCGGGTAATACGCACAGACGTCACCGCCGGGCTCGACGTGATCCGTGAGATTTACCGGACGTTCATCGCAGACAAAACATGTTACCTGCACCGGGCGCGGGTGATGTGGTCGAACAATGCCTTACAGGCGGTCGATCAGGACGGGCCGGTAGAAGTTGCCATCTGTTACGACAGTGCGGGTGAGCCCTGTGGGTACGTTGTGTACACGTTGCGTTCCGGACGGGTAAACCACGAAGCGCGCAGTCAGGAGATCAAAATCCGCGACCTTGCCTGGTTGACGTCCGATGCCTATCGTTCGCTCTGGAGCTTCCTGGCGCGCCACGATCTGGTAGGCCGCGTGACCTGGGACTCGGCACCCCTGGACGATCCGGCGATGGAACACTTCCGCGAACCACGCACGCTCAAGACCCGGGACCACGAAGGCATCTGGCTGCGAGTGGTCGATGTGGCGCCAGCCCTCGAAGGGCGCGGTTACGACACATCGGCGAAGCTGGTAATCGGCATTGCCGACGATTCTCTCACCCCCTGGAACGGCGGTACTTACGAGCTGGAGGTTTCCACCGATGGGGCGCGTGTTTCGAAAAGCGACGCAACACCGGAGGTGGCCTTGTCGCTCAAGGCGCTCGCATCTCTTTATTGCGGATTTCGCCGTGCCCGTGATCTGGCATCCTGGGGTTACCTCGAGGGCTCTGAAGCGGCAATCGTCAAGGCGGAGCAGATATTCGCCACCCGCCATGCACCACATTGTCCGGATCACTTCTGATGGCGAACTCTGACGAGGGGACTCTGGATTAATCGAGAAGGCTCATGCAGGCTAACGGCATCGAATCCTGAAGAGGTAACGTCGTGCACTACCTGTTAGCGGTCGTTGCCGCGCTTGTCGGCGCCGGCCTCGGTGGCGCTTTCGGATTTGTTTTTGGAGGACTGTTGGGTTATGGCGCCGTACTCCTGTGGCGCCAGGGTGAAGACCTGGACCAACTGAAACGACAAGTTGCCTCCCTTGTCGTTCGATTATCGGCGGAACCCCCGGGTGCACCGGAACAACCACCACCAGAGCCGGTCTCGGCGCCGGTCCCAAGGCCAACCTCAGAGCCCGAACTCGAAGCTCCTCGCCCGACACCCACTCCATCACCCGCTGCATCACCCGCTGCATCGGGAAGTGAAGCAAGCAGTGAAACCCCTCGACACGCATCTCCGGCAATTCACCAGGCTTCTCAAATAGACAAACTCATCAATGAGTCGATCGATCGAATCAGGACGTTTTTTACAACCG
This sequence comes from Gammaproteobacteria bacterium, assembly GCA_027295975.1. GTDB lineage: Bacteria > Pseudomonadota > Gammaproteobacteria > Pseudomonadales > Azotimanducaceae > SMWK01. The sequence continues at coordinate 244 of JAPUJX010000511.1, read as the reverse complement.
GTAACGTGGTTGTTCGCATAGGCGTCATCGTGCTCTTTTTTGGCATTGTTTTCTTGTTGAACTATGCCTACGAACATTCGTTGATACCTGTGGAGTTGAGGCTCGCTGGTGCGGGCCTTAGTGGAATTGTGCTGACGGTTTTCGGTTGGCGGCTGCGCGGCCGCTCCGACACCTACGGACTCGTCCTCCAGGGCGCCGGGGTGGGCATACTGTATTTGACCATCTACGCATCAGCCCGGTTCCT
>JAPUJX010000510.1 GCA_027295975.1 Gammaproteobacteria bacterium | reverse complement strand
ACCAACACAGTAACCTTGTTGGCCGCAACGTGCTGGTCGACAACCCCTCCTCTCGATATCTCCCAGAGCGCATCGAATGCGATAACGCTGCCCAGACAGTGAGCGATCAGCATGATGTCGTCTCCGCGTTTCAGTGGGGGAAGCAACGTGTCGATCATGCGTCGGGATACTTCGCGGTGATAATTGCTCTCTTTATTCCAGTACTCGACAACCTCCGGCATGGCGCGAGACAAGAAGAGATCCGTAAGCCGCAACGTCGACAGGATCGGCGCTCCGATGTCGGCAATGAATTCCTTGGCGGAACCGCGTCCGGGGACCGCCTCGTAACCTGCGCGACGGAATTGTTTCGTTTTAGTGAATTTCTCGAGTTCCGCCAGAGTGTTGTACCGGTCGGCAAGGTCCAGAACAGCGTCGTAAGACAATTGGGCCTGGAGTCGAATGGCGTTGCTGAGATCACCGTAATAAGCGCTCGCTAAGCTGACCTGCTGCAAACGCACGAGGGACTCGTCCCCTCCGTCGCGATACACACCCGAATTGAGCGCCTGACGCCACAACGCCAAGAGATCTTCCTTTGCAGGTTTGCAGGCGCGACCGTGAACCAGAATGAGCGTCTTTTTACGACCTCCCGGCTCGCTACCCTGCGGGTCGATATACGCCAAGTCGGGCCCTCTTGTTGCCGCCTTCGTCGGCAAGAATGAGTTGCCCGTCGATATCGAAGGCAATGCCTTCTACTTGCGGGTGAAAATCGGCGAGCGGCAGCTTGAAAGCCGCGATAACCCGACCTGCAAAATCGACTTCGAGTACCGAACGTTGCCGCGCGGCTACGAGCAGGAGGCGATCCGGGCCCACCCATTCGACTCCGGAAGGGTTGAATTGTTTTCCTCCTGTTTTCGCCAGCACTTGGGCAAGCTCAACGCTAATGGGTGGCGGGATATCCGCACGTTCCGGGTCAATGGGCCAACGCTGAATCATGATCTGACCTTGTGAGGATTTGTCATGTACAACCTTGCACGCTAGAAGCAGGTTACGGGTATCCGGGTCGAACGCTAAACCCTCGATTTCGCACCGATCGCCGATATCGGTCTCGAAACTTCGATACTCGACGTGGGATCGATCCGCACCTTCCGCCGCAACATAGATGCGGCCGGTGCTGGTAACGAGGTAAAAACGATCCTCAACGTACGCAATGCCTTCAAAATCTCCCCGCACTGCTGGATTACCCAGAGAGAACGACTTGATGATAACACCGTCTTCGTAATCCAACTCGTAAAGCACGGCCTTTTCGTCTCCATGAGCAAACAGCCTCTGATCGTTTGTCAATGTCAGACCGGAAATTTCCCGTAGTTTTGCCGGCAGCTTCCACTGGCGGAACGTCTCACCGGAAAATGTATGATCAGCTATGACGAACCGCTGTGAGATGTTCGACCCACCAGTAACACGAGAAGACTCGCCACATCCGGTGAGCACAAACAACGCCAGCGGGAGCACACCGTATTTACAGATCATCATCGTGATCGCGACCGGTGAGGAAAGAAAAAAACGGGCTGGTGAGTTTGGCGCCGTAGTCGAGTCGCCAGAGAGTGAGGTTCACTATCACGAACGCTACCGAGATGACGGCTGAAATTCCGAGCGCGACGATACCGGCGCCCAGCCCAACGGCGATAGCAGAGAAGATGTAAAGTGCATGTGCGGGTTCCGCCAGCCTGAAGCGAAATCCCACCGCGGCGACAACACCGGCGAGACTGAACGCCAGAGCGATATTGTCCTGCACGATTACCGCGATGCCAGCCACCACCAGGGGTAACACCACGATGGTTTGAGCCAGGGACCGGTCAATCTGCCGACTTGGCGTCGTGATGAAATAGACCCACGACATCGGCACGATCAACATTGTCACGCCCGCTATTGCCAGCGCCAGGCGTGTAGCGTCGAGGAACAGCGGACCGGGGCTTGGAACGATCTCAACAGGAATGAAAACATCCGATTCCGCCATCGACCTCTCATCGATTCCACCCACGGGCATATAGGATATGAGATTCGGAAAGAACTCCCAGATCATCACAAACAGCAAAAGGAAAAATCCGTAATAAACGGCAATCAGGAATAGCGGCGCGGATACTCGAGTTGACTTTCTCATTCACTCAACCGGCTATCTTCCAGTCGTTAAGCAGAAGTTCACGCCGTTTCATCAAACCATTGATTTCCGATTTGTTCAATAATTCCCCCAAAGTCATCCTTAGTTGATCTTCGGTCAGGTTTTTCATCCTGTCGGCAAATCCCTTTGGCAATACATGTTCGGTCTGGCGAAGATAAACCGGAAGCCTGGTCCCGCGGCCGAACGAGGTATTATGTTCCGTGATTACGAGACGCCAATCGCGGATGTCATAGGCCATATTGTCAAGATTGCGCGCATTGTTCTTGATAAGCGCATCATAGGCATACATCAACTGGTAGATATTGCCATCACCGCACCAGTTTGGGCGAACCAATTGACGTTCCAATCGTTCGGTTTCCGTCACAAGGGTGTCCGACAAACCAATGAGAACGCCTCGTTTACCCGAGTGTTCGCGCGCAACCGTGGTGGGAACGAGATCGAGGTTCAACAACCTGTCCAGTGCGTAGGCCGCCACTTCATGTTTTATGGCTTTCGATGAGAGAGGAACAAATCGAGCGGAAATCTCTTCGCCCCGCCATTTTACCCTGACGGCCACACCAACAAGGACACCCCCGGCAGAATCTTCGCCGCTGCCGTTCCGGTGACTGTTGGAGCTTGCACCGCTGATGGCGCCGTTTCGAAGAAACGCCTCTTCATTTTCAAACCGCGAAGTGATCCGCGAATCAACCGCTGGAATGACTTCCCGCGGAGGAGCGTCGGTCAAATAGACAACGTGCAATTTGTCACCTTCAATCACGAGCGCCGAGGGCTGCCCGCGGTAGTACGAACGTAACATTCCCGTATCCATGCGAATCAGACGGCCGGTGAAACGGTGTTGCACGCGATGATCCGCCGTTGTGCTGTGGCCAACCACCATGCGTCGACTGTCCAGGACGGCGAGGATGCGTGACAGGTTTTGCTCCTCCAGCAACACATGGCACAGCGCTCCACCGCGAAACCAGGTGGGGCTGAGATCGGAAAACAAGGCTCCCTCGGCCAACTGAGCAAATCGCATCACGAGGTCCGCGTCACAATCCGAGCCCGATGCCTCTGCCACGGCGTCTGAAAGATCCTGTTCCGGATACACGCAGGATCGATTCTGTAGATCTTGCCTGAGTCTCATCAATTCGAAAAGTTCGCCGTCATAACGTTGATTCATCTCATCGAGGCCCAGCCCCGCCACCTCGTGGGAGAGACCGCCATGCACAAATACCGTACGGTTGATGACGAGCACCTGTGACTGTCGCAGTAGCCATTGGCCGTAACGGCCATCCAAGCCGAAGGCATTCCGGTGGGCAAAAAACCCCGGAGGAAATTTACCCGCAAATGCCCGTTCAGGATCCTCCCGTTCTAGAAAAGGACGTTCCGCTACGATGAGATTCGATTGAGCATGCAACGTGAATCGAGCAAACGCGGAACGCCGCGTATCGGCATCTTCCTCACCCGCGAATGCATCATATTCGGCCGCGGATACATAACGCAGATCGCCTGTGAGATTCATGATCTCGTGATTTCCGAGAATTACGTGCACGCGTCCACCGGCAAGTTGCGCCTCTTTTTCGAGTCGCATCAGTAATTCCAGGACCTTTCGTGATTCACCACCGCGGTCGAGTAGGTCCCCCAGGCTCACGAGATGAGTTGAACCGCCCGTCC
>JAPUJX010000051.1 GCA_027295975.1 Gammaproteobacteria bacterium | reverse complement strand
CCCCACGCGTTCGGCATCGAGGTCGGGATCCTCGGCAATCCAGTCGAGCAGGCTGCCGATATCTTTGACCGAGTCTTCCCGCAAGTAGCCGTTGTCGAGTTTCAGATACGATTTCCCGTAACCGTTCGAACCGCGCACATTCGGAGCAATGACGGCAATCCCGAGTTCATTGACGAAATATTGCACCGTGGCGGAAAAGTAGGGCCTTATCTGCGACTCCGGGCCTCCGTGAATGTTGATCAACACCGGGTGTGGACCCTCTCCCCGCGGTCGATAGACGAAAGCCGGAATTTCCCTGGGTCGTCCATCCACGGTATCGAAAGTCGGATAGCCCACCAACTCCGGTTCGACGAATCCCCCGGGGTCGAGCCCGCCTACCTCACTTCTCGTCCATCGGGTGGTGGTCCGTTCGACGAGGTCCAGACTGTATATGTCCGCGGGTGCTGTCGGACTGTTGAGGCCAAAACCAAGCTGCCGGCCATCCGGCGAAAACTGCAGACTGAATATCATTCCCCTGGGGAGTTCCGACAAAGCCAATGGCGTGTGATGGGGCAGTTGCCAGACACTCAAGCGCGAGAAGCCTCCTTCATTGACCGTTAACGCCAGGTACTCGCCATCACCGGATACCGTTATCTCCTCGACGTTCCAGGGAATGCCGCCGGTGAGCACATCAATTTTTCCGGTCTCCAGATCGAGGTAATGCAGCCGCATGAATTCCGCACCGAGATCGGACGTGAAGTAGACGCCTTTACCGTCCCCGTCATAACGGGCCGTGCCTATGGATGTTTTGATTGTCTCGTCCAGAAGCGGGGTCAACGTGCCGGTGGCGAGATCCAGCTCGTAAAGATAGGACTCGTTGATGGACAGGTATTGATCCACCAGGAGACGATCGTCGTCAGGGGCCCAATCGATCGCCTCCCACGCGCCGGTGTCTGTTTCCAGTGCCACGCTGCGGTTGCCGTGGAGATCCTGGATGTGAATATCCCAGCGGCGACCATCGCGTTCCGTGGTCGTATACGCAAAACGGTCAGCCCCGTTGGCCCAGAGCACCCCGGTATAACGTGATTTGCCGTCAGTCAGCAGGCGTGACTGCCCCGTTTGCCAATCGAACCAGAACAACTGATAGAACTCCGAGCCACCGATGTCGCGCGCGTACACGAAGCCGTCCACGTCCGGCGACGGTGGCACGTAGGCCCGCGTCACGGGCTCGCTGAAAAAGGTAACCTGCTCGCGAACGGCCAGGGGAGCGCGCACTCGATGCACCTGGCCGGTCTGGGCGAAGCGGGTGGCGATGAGCAACCCTTCCGGCAGCCAACCCAGCAAACGCGCCGAACGGGTATTGCGATACTGCTGCATACGCTCGACGAGCGCCTGGGGAATGTCCGGTACGCCCTGGATGATGAGATTACCCAGTGTTCGCTGGCCCTCCAGAGCCGGTTCCAACGAAGCACAAGCGCCGAGGATCAAACCCGGTACCCAAGCCAGCCAGACTCTTGACCAGACCTTTAACCAGACCTTTAACCAGACCCTGGCAAGCCTCCATCCATTCTCGTCGTCCATCACACATGGCCTTTTCTCACTCATCTTTCCAACCTAAGCTGGTACTCCCGGCGATTACAACCCCGAGGTGCCAGTGAACACAGACCTCTGCGAGCATCTGAAAGTTGGAGCTTATCCGTTTCGGCTCCAACTGAGCCTGGACGAGCATCTGGGAATGACCGACGCTTTGCTGACCTGCCGGGAGTGCGACAGGCCTTATCTTCTCGAGATGCTCGACTGGCGGGGCGAGGAGCGCCTGTTTCGTGTGTATCTCCCGAATGCAGTTCGGGTGATCCAACTCATCCGGGATCTCAGCAGAGGAAGTTGCGACATCTCCCGCGCGGGCGCGGAGGTACACCACCTGCGGACCACCATCCCCCCTTGCAGACATTTGCTTATCGTCGACCAAAATTTCTCAACCGGGGGACCGGCCATCGTCGGCATCACGACTAAACCCGACGACCGTACCCTGCCGTCCGCGAGCTGGCGTGAGCTTAGCTGTGACGGCCAATGGCTCGATTACGCCCGCTCGAACATGGAGATGTTGAACGGGTAGTCGTGGTCCTCGTCGGCCGGGAATTCTTCGCATTTCAGTTGGCGCCACGTTACCCAATTCAGCTCCGGAAAAACCGTATCACCCTCGAGATCCGCCTCTATGCGAGTGACATATAAGCGGGTTGCGACATCCAGGCCGGCACGATAGACCTCGGCACCCCCCGCGACTATCGTTTCATCGCGACCATCGATCAGGCATTGAGCTTTCGCGAGTTCAACCGCCTCGGCGAAATCGTGGGCGATCAGAATCCCCTGCCGGGAATAATCGGCATTGCGGGTAATTACGATGTTGGTTCTTCCCGAGAGTGGCGCTTTCATCGTTTCAAAGGTTTTGCGCCCCATGATCACGGGTTTACCCATTGTCGTTCGGACAAAAAACTCCATGTCTTTAGGCAGCCGCCAGGGTAGGCGATTTCCCCGACCGATGACGCCGTTGCGTGCCATCGCCCAGATGAGCGAGATTTCCATCAGACCGCGATGGGTGCCCTGATCGTTTTGTGGCAGCGATAATCGGACAGCGTAAAGTCGTCAATGCTGAAATCAAAAATATCCTTGATCTCAGGGTTCAGTACCATGGCAGGCAACGGCAGCGGCACGCGGCTGAGCTGCTCATCTGACTGCTCGAGGTGGTTCGAATACAGATGGGCATCACCCATGGTGTGGACAAAATCTCCGGGCTCGAGACCGCAGACCTGGGCGATCATCAGGGTCAGCAGCGCATATGAGGCGATGTTGAAAGGCACGCCGAGAAAGATATCCGCGCTGCGCTGATAAAGCTGGCAGGATAACGCTCCTTCAGCTACATAAAACTGGAACATCGTATGACACGGCGGTAACGCCATGTCATCAACTTCGGCAACGTTCCAGGCGCTGACGATCAACCGCCGGGAATCCGGATTGTTACGGATGTTTGAAATCAACCGGCTGATCTGATCGATGGTGGCGCCATCCTGACCTGGCCAGGAGCGCCACTGGGATCCGTACACGGGACCGAGTTCGCCGTGTTCATCAGCCCATTCATCCCATATGTGCACGTTGTGATCCTGCAGGTACCTGATGTTGGTACTGCCTTGTAGAAACCAGAGCAACTCGTGGATGATGAGATTGATGGAAACCTTCTTGGTGGTAACCAGCGGAAATCCCGCAGCGAGGTCGAAGCGCATCTGATGACCAAAGAGGCTGTACGTTCCCGTGCCCGTACGATCGTTTTTAAAGACACCCTCGTTGCGCACGAGACGCATGAGGTCCAGGTACTGTTTCATTCGAGTTTCATTCGAGTTTGTTACCAATGTCTGGAGTTGTTGGATTAGAAGCCCATCAACCGGGTTCGTTCGATTTCTTGTTAGGCCGTCCGTTGGTCCAACTTCAAGCTCGCTGTTTCACCGTCACCACAATGACGATGAGAATACCAACGATCACCATGGGCAGCGAGAGTAATTGCCCCATGGTCAGCCAATTGAACGCAATGAATCCCAGATGGCTGTCAGGTTCACGGAAATACTCTGTGCAAAAACGCAACAAACCGTATGCCATCAGGAAAGTTCCGGACACCACCCCACTTCTCCGTGGCTTCGAGGCGACAAACCAGACGATGGCGAACAGCAGTAATCCTTCCGAGAAGGCCTGATACAGTGACGAGGGATGGCGCGCAAATGCCTCCCACTGTCCCAAGCACATCTGACTGACACCTCGCAGCGCATCGCAAGGGTAAATCAGCCCAAACATCGAGTCGGTTACCCGGCCGGGCAATTCGGTGTTGACGAAGTTACCGAGTCGGCCGAACCCGAGACCGATGGGCACCAACGGGGCGACAAAATCGCTCACCTGAAACAAGCTGCGTTTAGTCCGCAGACCGAACAACAAAATCGCCAGAATTGTCCCGAGCAGGCCACCATGGAATGACATACCCCCTTCCCAGATCTTGAAAAGGCTCAACGGGTTCAGGAGCAACGCGTCAACCTGGTAGAACAACATATACCCCACACGTCCGCCCAACACCGCACCCACGGCCACATAGAAAACGACATCCGATACGTCATCGGTGGTCCAACCACTGCCGTCGCGGTCAGCCCTGCGGTTACCCAGCCACCAGCTGACGGCAAATGCGGCCACATAGGCCAGGCCGTACCACCGCACAGCCAGCGGCCCAATCGCCAGGATGATGGGATCGATTGCCGGGTAATGCACCTAAAGTGTTCCTTCCAGATCCTCTGTTACACTGCGCAGCCTTTCTGCCTACAGACCGGGCAAGGAGATTTCAAGTAAGTGTGTCTCATTCTTTTCGCCTACCGGGCCCATGTGGACTACCCCCTGGTAATCGCCGCAAACCGGGATGAATTGTACGCACGGCCCGCACTGAGCGCACATGCCTGGGAAGATAAACCGACCGTTTTCGCGGGCCGTGACCTCACCGCGGGCGGGACCTGGCTGGGGGTGAGCAAAACGGGACGATTTGCCGCAGTAACCAACTTCGCCGAGGAAGTCGGGGTGGAGGCACCCGTCTCCCGGGGGTATCTGACCGAATCTTTTCTGACATCGGATGCCTCCGCGCATGACTTCGCGCATCATATCGAAGGTCCACAGTACCGCGGTTTCAATCTGTTGTTGTGGGATGGGTACAGCCTGGTATACACCTCGAATCGCGGTACCACGGAAGATCTCGAGCCCGGCACCTATGGACTGGCCAACGCCGAACTTGGCGCGGCCTGGCCCAAGGTGATACGCGGCACCCGCCGCCTTGAAACATTGATGGAGACCCAGTGCGGTTCCAAGCCATTACAAGAGGCACTGTTGACGTTACTCTCGGACGCCAGCCTGCCGGCGGACGCAGAGTTGCCGAAACGCGGCCGCCCCCTCGAATTGGAGCGACGAGTGGCTCCTTGTTTCATTGCGGGTGATGACTACGGGACCCGTGCCAGTACGAGCGTGATCATCGAAGCCCAGTGCCTGCTGTTCGCGGAACAGCAATACGACCCAGGCGGCGCCCGTGGCAGGCGGAGCGACTTTCAACTCACATTTTGAAGGTATAACTCATGGAGATCAGCCTCACCGGACGCACGGCGCTCGTCACCGGAGCCAGCATGGGTCTCGGTTATGCAACCGCAAAAGCTTTTTATCTGGCCGGCGCCAGAGTTGCCATCCTCGCGCGGCGGGAAGGTCCCCTCGAGGAAGCCGCCGAGAACATCCGCGCGCTCTCCATCGACGGAGCACAGATCAAACCCTTTGTGTGCGACGTCTCCAATCCCGAACAGATCGGCGAGACCCATGATCGAGTGATCGCGGACCTCGGGTCCGTGGATATTCTTGTCAACAACGCAGGTCAATCCGCAGCCATGCCTTTTCTGGAGGTCAGCGACGAAGCCTGGCAGACCGATCTGGACCTGAAGCTTTTTGCCGCCATCCGGCTTACCCGTCTGGTATGGCCGAAGATGTTGGCAAACCGCTGGGGGCGGGTGATCAACGTGCTCAACACGGCAGCCAAAGCGCCGCCGCCCAACTCGGCGCCCACTTCCGTTACCCGAGCCGCCGGAATGGCGCTGACCAAGGTGCTCGCCGGCGAAGGCGCTCCCGACAACATATTGGTTAATGCAATGCTGATCGGATTCATCAAGAGCGATCAGATTCGTCGCATGCACGAGTCACGTGGCGGGGAACAATCCCTGGAAGAATTCATGGTCGCCGCGGGAGAGAGGTTACCGATGGGTCGAATGGGAGAAGCCGAAGAGTGTGGCGCCCTGGCGCTATTTCTCGCGTCGGACGCAGCCTCCTATGTGACCGGCTGTGCAATCAATATGGACGGCGGTTTGAGCAAAGTGGTTTAAGGAAACTCTGATCAACAAAGGGAAAAAACCAACCTGTCAACCGTGATGACTCGGCAGGACCCGGCCAAGGCCCGCATCGATGAGTTGCTTGTGCATGAATGACTGGATCTCCTCGGCGGTGTTCATCCGCAATACGCGGGCAAGCATGCGGCGTGCATCCGATTGTTTCATGTTACGAATCACCCATTTCACCTTGGGTAGGTTGGTCGCGTTCATCGACAGGACATCGTAGCCCATAGCCATACACAACACCGCCCCGACAGGCGTACCGGCAAGCTCACCGCAAATACCGATTCCCTTGTTCTCCGCATGCGCGGCCCGGGCAACCTCGCGTAACGCACCCAGCACCGCTGGATGGGTTTCCTGGTAGAGACTCGCCACCCGGGGGTTATTGCGGTCTACGGCCAACATGTACTGAGTGAGATCGTTGGACCCCACCGCGAGGAAATCCACGGACTTCGCAAGCTGACGCGCCTGGTAGACGGCGGCCGGTACTTCGATCATTACCCCGACCATGGGCCGTTTGACGTTTACCCCCTCCTCGACGACCTCTTCGTAAGCGCGCTGCACCAGCGCCTTGGCCTCCTCGACTTCGGAAGTGTTGGAGATCATCGGCAGCATGATGCGCAGCAGGCCCTTCAGCCCGGCGTTGGCTTTGATCATGGCCCGTGTCTGCACCATGAAAATCTCCGGATGATCCAGCGTCACCCGTATCCCGCGCCAACCGAGGAAGGGGTTGTCTTCGCTGATGGGAAAATAAGACAGTGACTTGTCGCCCCCGATGTCCAGGGTCCGCATCGTCACTGCCCTTGGTTCGAACGCCACCATATGTTCGCGGTAGATCAGCCGCTGTTCCTCCTCGCTCGGGAAGCGATCCCGGGTCATGAACGGCACTTCGGTGCGGAACAGACCAATCCCCTCGGCTCCCCGGTCCAGGGATCGCGATATGTCGCCCGGAAGACCGATGTTGACCCACAGGCGCACCCGCCAACCGTCACGCGTTACGCTCGGCAGATCCTTGAGCTCATCGAGTTCTTCGGTAAATTCACGCTCCTCCTCCGCCAACAGGCGGTACTGCTCGGTGAACTGCCGGGACGGGTTGGCGAATACCTCCCCGTAAAAGCCATCCACAATGATGGGCTGGTTATCTACCTCGAGGATGGGGAAATCCACCGCCCCCATGACCGCCGGGATATCCAGCGCGCGGGCGAGTATCGCCACGTGGGAGTTTCCGGAGCCACGTACCGAAACGATGCCTCGCAACCTGTCCGCCGGTATGTTGGCGAGCATTCCCGGAGTTACCTCATGACCCACCAGTATAGTGTTGTCGGGAAAGTGGGTTTTTTTCGCGCGAATATCCTGGAGATATGCCAGCACCCGGAGGCCGAGATCCTGGACATCCGCACCGCGCTCGCGCAGATAGGAGTCTTCCATCTCCTCGAAACGTCCTACGTGTTCGCGAATTACCTGTTTGAGCGCGCCTTGCGCCCATTGCCCTGCACGGATGTTTTTTCGAATATCCCCCGGCAAGGCGTTTTCATCCAGCATATGCAGATAAACGTCGAACAGCGCAAGCTCTTCCGCCGGCAGGCTCTCTGCGAACTGGTCGCTGATACGCTGGATGTCATTACGCACTGCATTGACGGCCCGCTCGAGCACGATGAGTTCGAGGGTGGTGTCTTCCGCCACTTTTTCCGGCACCGCTTCGAGACTCGCTGCCGGGTGTACAACCACCGCGGTACCGAGGCTGACTCCCGGCGCCCCCGCAACCCCGCGAAACATGACGTCTTCGCGATCCTCAATGGTACCAACACCCGTCCCCTCATCCGTCAACTTGGCGATATCGCCGGTGGCCTGGGCATGGGCGATGATGGTGGCGAGTTGTGCGGAGAGGGTTACCAGGAAAGCTTCCTCGCTCTCGTCGAACCGGCGTATTTCCCGTTGCTGCACGACCAGCACCCCGAGCACCTGGCGTTGATGAATAACCGGAACTCCGAGAAAAGAGTTGAACGCCTCCTCGCCGATCTCGGGGATCAGGTGGAATCTGGGGTGGGCGGTTGCGTCGTCCAGATTGATCGGCTCGGCTCGTTCGCCAACAAGACCCACCAGCCCTTCCCGCAAGCCGAGCGACAGTGTACCCACAGCATCGGTGTTGAGCCCTTCGTTGGCAACGAAGAGATAACGATCACGTGCCGAATTCAGCAAATACACCGAACAAACCTCGATTCCGAGGGATTCGCGCACTTCGTGCACGATGATGCTCAATGCCTGGGTGAAAGACGCAGCCGCGGTGACATCCTGGACGATTCTGCGCAGCGTGTTGAGCATCAGTCGAGTCCGGCTTCAGCGCAACGTTCGCAACGTAAATGAGGGGCCAGCTCCTTCAACGCACTGCGGTACACGTCCCGCTTGAAAGCGACAACCTTCCCGACCGGATACCAGTAGCTCACCCAGCGCCAGCCATCGAATTCAGGTTTAGCGGAGGAATCGACCTGCACCAGATCATCCCCAGCCAACATGCGCAACAGAAACCACTTCTGCTTCTGGCCTTTGAAACCGGGACTGGAATTGTAGCGACGGAGCCTGCGGGGAAGACTGTAACGCAACCAGCCGCGGGTTCGGGCGAGGATCTCGACGGTTTCTCGCTTCAGCCCGACCTCTTCGAACAGCTCGCGATACAAGGCATCTTCGACGGATTCGTCTTCGTCGATCCCGCCCTGGGGGAATTGCCACGCATCGTGCCCACCTACCCGGCGAGCCCAGAGCACCTGACCGCGATCGTTCGATAACACGATACCTACGTTGGGCCGAAACCCATCCGCGTCTACCACCCTATTTCTATCCACCTGCCTTTCGCCGATTGAACCCAAACCTCCGGGAATTAGCAACCACAAGACCAGATGTACTTCTTGAGAGAAGCCACGGTGTCGTCAGACAACCCGGGATACAATTTCCAAGACACCATGAGCACCACAACGAGCACCACAACACGTAAAAAATGTGCAACGATGACCCCCAACGGCAACCGGACTTACCCATGAGTAATCGCCTGGCGCAGGAGACCAGTCCATATCTGCTGCAACACGCGGACAATCCTGTCGCCTGGCATCCCTGGGACGAGCGGGCGTTGGATCTCGCACGCGCCGAACAAAAACCGATCCTGCTGTCCATCGGTTATTCGTCCTGTCACTGGTGTCACGTGATGGCCCACGAGTCGTTCGAGGACGAAGCAACCGCGCGGGTGATGAACGCTCACTTCGTCTGTATCAAAGTGGACCGGGAAGAAAGACCCGATCTCGACAAGGTTTATCAACTCGCTCACCAGTTGCTGACCCAGCAGACCGGAGGGTGGCCTCTCACCATGTTCCTCGATCCCGACACCCAACTACCGTTTTTTGGTGGTACATATTTTCCCAAAGCACCCCGATTCCAACTACCCGGATTCACGGATCTACTGCTGAGGATCAACGAGGCGTTCGAGAGCCGGCGCGAGGATTTCACCGACCAGAATGCCAAGGTGAGGGAAATCCTGGAGGGGCTGAACCCACAAGGATCCCCCGAGGGAACCCAGCCGGGAAGGGACGACACCGAATTACTGGCCGAAGCCCGGGCACAACTTGCCAAGCAGCACGATGTTGCCGAAGGAGGTTTCGGAAATGCGCCGAAATTTCCCATGCCCAACACGACGGAACGACTATTACGCCACTGGGCATTCAGCAACCTGACGGGAAACCGCGACCGCGAAGCTCTGGCGATGGTGATGCGGACCCTCACCAAGATGGCGCGCGGCGGTATCTACGATCATCTCGGTGGCGGCTTCTGTCGTTACGCCACCGACAATAAGTGGATGATCCCCCATTTCGAGAAGATGTTGTATGACAACGGTCAGCTGTTGTCACTGTATGCGGACGTCCTGGCGATCGCCCCGGATGAGTTGTTCGAGCAGGCCGTCGTCAACACCGCAGGTTGGATGTTAAGGGAAATGCAACATCCCGAAGGCGCATTCTACGCGGCGCTCGATGCCGATTCAGATGGGGAGGAAGGCAAGTATTACCTCTGGCGTCGCGTCGAGATCAAAAAGCTGCTGAGCGAAGAGGAATACCTCATCGTCGAGACTTTGTACGGCCTCGACAAACCCGCCAACTTCGAAGGGCGCTGGAATCTTCACCGCTACGATTCCTGGCGAAGCGTAGTGGAGCGATTGTCCCTCGACCGCAATCAAGCCGACGTCAGCCTCGGCGAGGCCAGGGCAAAACTTCTCGAGGAGCGCGAGAAGCGAGTTTTACCTGGGCTGGATGACAAAATTCTGAGTTCGTGGAACGGCCTGGCGATCAAGGGGCTTGCCAAGGCAAGCTCGGTCTTGAAGAATTCGACCTGGCTCAGCCAGGCCCAGCGGGCTACGGATTTCATCCGGACCAACATGTGGCGCGATGGTGTGCTTTTCGCAACCTGGAAAGATGGCTCCGCCAAATATCCCGGCTATCTCGACGATTACGCCAACCTGTTGGATGGCTTGCTGACATTATTGACCACGCAGTGGCGTGACCATGACGCGCAGTTCGCCATCGAGCTTGGCGATGCCGTGCTCGAACATTTCCATGACAACCACAACGGTGGGTTTTACTTCACAAGTCACCGTCATGAGGCGCTGATTCACAGACCAAAACCTACAGCGGACGACGCACTTCCCCCCGGCAACGGCGTCATTGCGATCGCGCTGGCCAAACTGGGTCATCTGTTTGGCGAGACCCGCTACCTTGCGGCCTCGACAGATACCATTCGCTGGGCGCGGACCGCCATGGAGCAGTACCCGGCGGGGCATTGCACGCTGCTGACTGCACTGGAAGCCGAACTCGCGGCTCCTACCCAGATAATTATTCGAGGTCCCGAGACGCAGCTCACCCCCTGGCGCGAGGCGGCAACCACTCAATACTCGCCGTGGCGACAGTGTTATGCACTGCCATACGAAACAGCCAACCTGTTACCCGACTATCTGCCAAAACTCATCGATGCGGAAATGCGCCAGAAGACGGTGGCGTACCTGTGTAGCGGGCTGAGTTGCTCGTTGCCCATCGAATCCCTCGAAGCACTCAAACAGGCTTTGGATGCCTGAAACCCCGGAAACATCTCCGGCTCGGCCATTTCCCGTGCAGGATAGCAGGGGCGACACTGTCGCATCGGACTACTAGGGGGCTTGCCAAACGAGGTCCAGTTCCCGCGCCGCCTTGACATCGTCCAGGCGACGCACGGGCAGGTTGTGAGGCGCGCTCCGCAACCGTTCGGGATCGCTTTTCGCTTCCCGTTGAATGGCTTCCAGAGCGTAAACGAAGGCATCCAGCTCTTCCAACGTTTCGGTTTCCGTCGGTTCAATCAGGAAACATTCCGGGATCAACATCGGAAAATACGTGGTCGGGGAGTGAATACCGTAGTCGAGAAGCCGCTTCGCGAAGTCCATCGCCGTAATTCCCATGGTTTTTGCCTGCTCGCGGAAAGTCAGGATGAACTCGTGAGTCGCGCGGCGCTCCGGATAAGCCAGCTCGAAACCGGCCTTTTCCAACCGTTTGGCCAGGTAGTTCGCATTCAACGTGGCATACTCGCCAACGCGGTGCATCCCCTCGCGCCCCAACATCAGCGCATAGGCAAGAGCACGCAACAGGATACCGGCATTACCCATGAAACAGGACATTCGCCCGATACTGAAGGGTAAATCTTTCTCGGTCATCCACCGGTAAACACCGTCCTGTTTACCCACCAGCGGCACCGGCAGGTAGGGCAAAAGCCGCCCGCCGACTCCTACGGGTCCGGCTCCGGGGCCGCCTCCTCCATGGGGCGTGGCAAAGGTTTTATGCAGATTCATATGAAGGACATCGAACCCCATGTCGCCTGGTTTGACCTTGCCAAGAATGGCATTCAAATTTGCTCCGTCGTAATACAGCAGTCCCCCGGCATCGTGGACCACGCGGGCGATCTCGCGGATACGCCGCTCGAACACGCCGCAGGTGGACGGGTTGGTCATCATCAAACCGGCTGTTTGGGGTCCAACGGCTGCTTTTAGAGCCTCGATATCCACATCGCCACTGGCATCCAGGGGAACCTCGGCGACTTTATATCCACACATCGCCGCCCACGGTACCAATCCGGCGACGGGCACCAGGATTTCGTTTCGCTCGCGGTCGCCGTGGGCTTCGTGGTAGGCGCGGATCATTGTTATTCCCACGAACTCACCCTGAGCACCCGCCATGGGTGTGAGCGACATGCCCTGCATGCCCGTGACGTCTTTGAGGATCTCCTGTAAATCGTGCAGGCACGCCAGGAAACCCTGGCTCACCTCATCCGGAGCAAGGGGGTGACGTCCGATAAAACCAGGCAGGCTGGCTGCCCGGTGAGCACCCCGGGGGTTGTACTTCATGGTGCACGACCCCAATGGATAAAACTGGTTGTCGATGGAGAAATTTTTGTTGGACAGATTCGTATAATGGCGTACCACCTGCAACTCGGAAACTTCGGGTAATGCCGGTTGCTCCTTGCGGAGTTGACTTTGAGGAATGTCCGTAGAGGTTTCTCCCGCAGGGACCCGTTGTGCCATCGCCCCCCTGCCGGCGCTGCCGAGTTCGAAGATCGTTTGCGAATTTTTTTTCAAGCGCGGGTTCATGAGCCAAGGCAGTCCTGCAAAACACTTCGGTAGCGTTCAATCTCCCCGGACGTACGTTTTTCCGTTGCACAAACCAGCACCGCATCGTCCATCCCGGGGTAGTGTTCGCCAAGCGCCAACCCGCCTAAAATGCCGCGCTCAACCAACATTGATACCACGCTCTTTGAATTTCTCGGCAGATTCAGAACCCGCTCGTGGAAGAACGGACCACTAAACCGTTCCTCTACTCCCGGTATCGAAACCAGCGCGTCAACCAATTTTTTGACCTGCGTATGACACCGTTCGGCAACTTGTTTCAACCCCGATGCCCCCATGAGACTCATATGTATCGTCGCCGCGGTGACGAGCAAACCCTGGTTCGTACATATGTTGGATGTGGCTTTACCCCGCCGTATGTGTTGCTCCCGTGCCTGCAGGGTCAGGGTAAACCCGGGTCGACCTTCCAGGTCCTCCGTACGGCCGATAATGCGTCCAGGCATTTGTCGTACCAGCTTGTCACGACAACATAGAAAACCGAACGACGGGCCTCCCGACGCCATGGGTATACCAAGCGGCTGACCATCACCGCAGACGATGTCCGCGCCGTTGGATCCCCAATCTCCCGGCGGTTTCAAGAGCGCCAACGAGAGAGGATTCACTACCGCGATCAAAAACGCGCCTCGCTCGCCCGCCCAATCCGTTATGGCGTCAACGTTTTCGAGAAGCCCGAAGAAATTCGGCTGTTGCACAACAACCGCGATGACCTCACCCACCTCACCGAGAACCGACACATCAACCAGCCCATTCGGCGCCACGGGTATTGTCACGAACTCGACGCCCTGATTGCGGGCGATGTTCTGCGCCACTTCTCGATAGAAAGGATGGACGGTTTCGGCAACCAGGACCGTGCGTGATTTTATTTTCTTGTTTGCGCGCGTCGCCATCAGCGCAGCTTCCCCAAGCCCCGACGCACCGTCATAAACAGATGCGTTGGAAACATCCATACCGGTCAACGCCGCCATCATGGACTGATATTCATAAATGAGTTGCAGCGTTCCCTGACTTGCCTCTGCCTGATACGGCGTATAGGCAGTCATGAACTCGCCGCGAGCGGTCAGATCCCAGACGGCGGCGGGTATGTGATGGTCGTAACAACCGGCGCCGATAAAACACACATCGGTTGTGTCGACCGCGGCACGCGCGCTCATCAACCCCAGCATCTCCATCTCGCTCACCCCGGGAGGAACACCATCCAACCGGTGAGCGCGCAACTCGGCGGGGATTTCGTCAAACAGATCCTCGATGCTGTCGGCGCCGATCTCCGCAAGCATTACCTGCACATCCTCTCGCGTATGCGGAATGAAAGGCATTACCGCTCCTCAAAACACCCTGGGAGCAAGAAATCGAGCATCAAAGTTCCTCAGCCTCACAGATTTCGGCGTAGGCCCGGGCATCCAACAGCTCTGTCAGCTCTTCCACATCGGTGGGCCGGATCCTGAAAAACCAACCGTCGCCATAGGGATCCTGATTGATCGTCTCCGGAGCATCGTCCAGGACGGAGTTGATCGCAATGACACAACCACCTATCGGCGCATAAATATCGGAAGCCGCTTTTACGGATTCAACAACTGCAACCTCATGTAAGGCCTCAACCACCCGGCCCTGTTCGGGAAGTTCTACGTACACCACATCACCAAGCGCGTTCTGTGCGTGGTCAGAGATCCCGACCGTTACCGAACCGTCTTCCTCGAGCCGCGCCCACTCAGGACTGGCGGCAAATTTGAGTTCCGTTGGAATCTCGCTCATCAAGCACTCCAAATCGGGTTTAATTCCACCCAGAGATAGTGAAAACAAAAAACTTCTCCGGCACCCGCGCGCACCGTGCTCGACGTTGCCAGGTTACTCGAATACTGGTTGCCCGCGACGCACGAAAGGGGGTTTCGTTATTCGTACCGGTAACAATTTCCCCCGAATTTCGACCTGGCAATCGCCGCTTGCGCTGATGGGGAGGCGCGCCAGGGCAATACTGTAACCCAACGTTGGGGAAAATATACCACTGGTAATGACCCCGTCGCCGTAGTTGGTCAATACCCGCTGGCCGTGTCGCAGTACACCCCTGGCTTCCATGACGAGCCCGGTGAGCTTCTCGGTAATTCCCGCTGCTCGTTCAGCCTCCAGCGCACGGCGACCGATAAATTCGCGGTTTTCCGGCTGCCAGCTGACCGTCCAGGCGAGGTTTGACACCAGCGGGCTGGTGGAAACATCCATGTCCTGACAATACAGGTTGAGGCCAGCCTCCAGGCGCAGCGTGTCGCGCGCCGCAAGCCCGATTGGCTCGACGCCGACATCCATCAGGCGTTCCCACAAAGAGCAAACATCGGCCTTGGGCAGAATTACTTCCAGTCCATCTTCGCCCGTATATCCGGTGCGCGCGATCATCCAATCGTTGTGCTCGAGAAAACCAAAATTGCGCAACTCAATGATCCCTTCGAGGTGTGTCACAGCCTGAAAATACTCCAACGCCCGCGGACCCTGTACCGCAATCATCGAGAGATCTCTTTCTTCCACCACCACATCGGCAGGCGCATGATGGGCAAACCAGGCCAAAACCTCATCCCTCGTCGCGGCGTTCACCACTGCCCGATATCCGTGGGATCTCCGGTACACGATCAGGTCGTCCACGACACCACCCGCGTCGTTCAACAGGGTGCCATAAAGCGCTTTGCCGTCGCTGAGCCTGGCAACGTCGCTGGCAACCATCCGGCGGAGAAACGCAACGCTACCAGAGCCGGATACGTCAATCACCGTCATATGAGATACATCGAACATTCCGGCAGCCCGGCGTACAACATGATGTTCGTTGATCTGCGACCCATAGTTCAACGGCATCTGCCAGCCTGCAAAGTCAACCATCTTGGCACTCACATCCACATGTGAGGCGTACAGGGGGGTGCGTTTAGTCATTACCGCTGATCCTTCCATCTATCCCTCACAGCCGTTCCGCGACCGAGCCCAGACCCAGAGCTTCTCTGATCAGTTGGGCTTTGATGCCGGTGGCGTTGTCCAACCAACCGACTCCGGCGTTGCGGGCCCACTGCAGCAACGGGTCGGAGGCAGCGTATACTCGGCGAAACGCCGTCATGAGACCAATCAGCATCTGCGAGCGCGCCCGGCGTCTTCGCGCGAAACGCCTCCACAGTCCATCCGCTCCTGGATCGTATGACCCAGGGTGGTGTAACTGGTCGAGCACGTCCCTGACATCCTCAAAACCGAGGTTGACTCCCAATCCCGCCAGAGGATGGAGTACTCGTGCAGCGTCACCGATCAGAAGCACCCGGGGATGCGGGTTGAAAGACCGTACCAACATCTGCTGCAATGGAAAAACATTCCGCTCATCCACTGCCTCGACCGCTCCAAGACGATGGTCCAGACTCTCCGCGAGTTCCTCGCAAAACTGGGCCTCCGACATATTTCGCCGACGTGCGGCATCCTCAGGTGGCTGTGACCAGACCACCGACGACAAATTCGGGTCAACCCCAGGCAACAACGCTAATGGGCCGGACAACAAAAACCGTTGATACGCGACGTTCTCATGAGCAACCTCCGTTCGTACGACCGATGCCAGCGCATGGTGTCCCGTATCTACTACCTCGGCATGAACCCCAAGCATTTCCCGTACCGCGGAACGCGCACCGTCCGCACCGATCAGCATTTTGGTTTCGACCTCATCTTGATCGGTAACAAGCCGCACTACATGATTGTCGGGTCGAATGCCGATCAGGGAAGCGCCGAGCATCAACTCGATGCAGGGTTCCTCTTCGAGTCGTTGCCAGAGCAACGTCACCAGGAGACTCTGTTCGAGAATCCAGCCAAGCTCAACGCGGCCAACGGACGTTGCCCGGAAATCCATACCCTTGGTGCCACGCTCTTCCCATACGTGCATACGTTTGTAAGGCGCCGCACGACTGACAGAGCGCCAAACGTCCAGGCGGTCCAGGAGGGCTTGGGAAGCTGGAGAAAGAGCAATATTGCGAATATCCATGCCGAGCCTGCCACGCTGAATCTCCGGCTTACGCTGCTCTGCAACCACCACCGAGTAACCCTTTCGAGCCAGCCCCAGCGCGGCTACCGCGCCCACCAGGCCAGCACCCACAACAGCTACGTCAGCCGATAACGCCATCGGCCATCACTCGCTGGACGTCGGGAATCTCCTTGGGCGCAGCATCACTCAATACCTCGGGCTTGTGGCTGGTTATGAGCACATCGTCCTCAATGCGAATACCGATGCCACGCCAACGAGGTGCAAGATGCGCCATCGCCTCGTTGTTGGGGATGTAGATCCCCGGTTCCATAGTCAACACCATGCCGGGTTCCAGTTCCCGCCACACGCCGTCAACTCGATAATCGCCAACATCGTGTACGTCGCTACCTAACCAGTGAGAACTCGTATGGGGACAGAACGGGCGGTAGGACTCTTCCGCGATGATCTCGTCCACTTCACCCTCCAATAACTTCAACTCCACCAGTCCTTCCACCATGATCCTCAACGCCACCTCATGAGGTTCGCGAAACCCCACCCCTCGGGTGCAACGTTCGATTCCTTGTTTATTGGCTTCCAGCACCACCTCGTAGAGCGCCTGCTGGGTCTTGTTGAACACACCATTTACCGGGAAAGTTCTGGTTACATCCGCCGCGTAGTGTTGATACTCGCAACCCGCATCGATGAGCACCAAATCGTTCTTTCTCAGCGCGGCGGAGTTTTCCACGTAGTGGAGAGTGCAGGCGTTCTCACCACCACCTACGATACAGGGGTATGCCGGGGTGCGGGCACCGTTGCGCATGAACTCGTAAACAAGTTCCGCTTCCAGTTCCGACTCCAACATGCCGGGGCGACAACTGATCATGGCGCGAACATGTGCCTGGCAGGTGATCTCGGCCGCTTCCCGCATCAGCCGAAGCTCCGCGGCCGACTTGTAAAGCCGTTGTTCGTGGAGAAGATGTTTCAAGGCCACGAACTCGCCGGGTGGTATCGCCCCTCCCGCTTCCCTTGCTCGAATTGCACTCACCCAATTGATGAGCTTGTTGTCGAATTCAGGGTAGTCCCCCGTTTGTGCGTTGTTGATGGTAGAGTAAAGTTTTACCAATAACTGGAAGTGGAGAGACCAATGTCAGGGTTTTCGCAAGTGGGTGACTTTTGCCCTAACACAGATTGTAGCGACTACGGCGGGAGCGGGCACATCATCAAGTTCGGCAAGACCAGGGGTGGTCGTC
>JAPUJX010000509.1 GCA_027295975.1 Gammaproteobacteria bacterium | reverse complement strand
ACTCCGCATGGAATCTTTGTTATATAAAGCAATCGATGCAAATCAATTTGTCTTGTTTTATCAGCCAAAAACCGATGTGCACACGGGTGAAGTGAAAGGCGTCGAAGCGTTGATTCGCTGGAACAGTCCGGAATTAGGCATGGTATCGCCTCTGGAGTTTATCCCGATTGTTGAACGGGGCGGAATGATGCCCCAGGTTACCGAGTGGGTGATCGGCGAGGCTTGCCGCCAATTGCAACAGTGGCAACCGCTGGACCTGAAGAACATAAGAGTAGCCATTAACGCATCACCCGTGGACCTGCGCGACCAGAATTTTGCGGCCAAACTGTTGGCGCAGCTGGGAGGTTATGACATACCAACGAAGTCTCTGGAGGTAGAGATCACCGAAACCGGCGTTATGGAAAACATGAAAACCGCAATAAAGTCCTTGCGGGAGCTGCAGGAGAACGGTGTGACGCTTTCCCTGGACGACTTTGGAACCGGTCACTCGTCACTGAGCCATCTCAATGCATTGCCTCTCAACGTTCTGAAAATCGATGGCTGCTTTGTTCGGGACATTCATATCAACCCTTCTAATGAGGCTATCGTGAGAGCTATCGTTGCGATGGCAAACACCGCCGGTCTGACTATTCTCGCCGAAGGTGTGGAAACCGCTGAAGAACTTCTGGTATTACGAAACCTGGGCGTCGACGAGATTCAGGGTTTTGTCGTCAGCAGACCGCTGTCCGCGGAGGATGTTACCGAATTCATATTAACCACAAACGCGGAATTCGAGGCGTCCAGACATAATCGTAAACATGGGAGAGTGATCGACCTCCTGCCTCGATGGTTGAGCGCTCGAGGCTGACTTTCTATCAGCCGCCCTGGCCGTTTGTCTCGCTAACCCGTACCTGCCAGTACGAGGTTTGCACCACCCCGATTGAGCAGCAACGAAGGAAAGAGATGAGCAAGCGCTGGCTTTCCAACCAGATGACCCTGGGCTACATCGCAACCTTGCTGTTTGAGAAAGTCGAATTGTGCCTGGGTTTCTACTCCTTCCGCGATCACCCGAAGTCCGAGCCCGTGCGCCATCGAAATAATTGCAGCGCAGATCGCTTGATCTGCCGAGTTGCTTTCAACGTCCAACACAAAAGACTGGTCAATCTTCAACGCTGACAAAGAGAACCCTTTCAGATAGCTCAAAGAGGAATACCCGGTTCCGAAATCGTCCACAGCCACATGGAAGCCGATGACTTTCAAGCGAGCGAGCAGCGTGCGTGCTGCATCGGCATCGTTCATCAGAACTCCCTCGGTGATCTCTAGTTGCAAGTAACGCGGATCGATGTCTGCCTGTCCCACCGCGTTCATCAGCATCGCGACCAGTTTGCCCCCTCGGGTGAATTCAGATCCCGACAGATTGACGGCAACCGGTACAATCTCGACACCCGAACGCTGCCAATCACTCAACTGATTGCAAACGGTTGTAGTTACCCATCTATCGACATCGAGTATCAGGCCGCTCTGCTCGGCAATCGGAATGAACCTGGCGGGCGAAATATCTCCCCGCTCCGGATGTTTCCATCGCAGCAACGCTTCAGCCGATGTAACCTTCATGGTCCGTAGATCTACTTTTGGCTGATAGACGATGTATAACTGGTCCTCTTCTAATGCACGCCGCAGATCCTCCTCGAGGTCGAGATTATCCAGAGCTTTTTCGTTCATGATCGGAGAGTACATTCTGTAGTCATTACGTCCCGAATTTTTTGCATCGTACATTGCCGTGTCGGCGTTCTTCAGCAGCGAAGAAACATCCGAACCGTCCTGGGGGTATACCGACACACCGATACTCGGAGTAACGGCCAGTTCGTAACGTTGGTATTGAAATGGTTTCGATAGCGATTCCAGAATCCGTTCCGCCAGATGGACAATCCTGGCTTCGGAACCGAATTTTGCGATGGTTATTACAAACTCGTCCCCCCCGATTCGGGAGAGATCGAGTTCTGCATACGAAGAGACTTCGCATGTCACGTCGATGAGGCGTTTTGTCACCAACTTGAGTATGGCGTCTCCCGCACTGTGTCCGAGCGTATCGTTGATACGTTTGAACTGATCAAGATCGAGATAAAGCAGAGCGATTTTTTGGTTTTTCAACTTGGCCTGGCTAATCGCGTCCGTCAGGTGTTTGATAAAAAGATGACGATTCGGGACGCCGGTCAAGGTGTCGAAATACGCCAGTTTGTGGAGCTGCTCCTGGTACTGCTTTTCTCGAAGTTGTTTGCGCCATTGCAACCGAGCCAACATCGCCAGGAAAATTATTGCGGCCAGGGTGTAGATGGCATAAGCCCACCACGTCTGCCATGGGGCGGGCGCAACCTTTACGGAAACGGCAATCCCTTCCTCGTTCCAGACCCCATCGCTGTTTGACGCCTTGACCCCGAAGGTATAGGTGCCTGGATCCAGGTTCGTGTACGTGGCGCGACGGGATGGATCCGCTGCCGTCCACGTGGGATCGAACCCTTCCAGTAGATACCGATATTTGTTCTGGGCCGGAGACGTATAGTCCAGAGCGGCGAACTCGAAAGTCAGTAATTTGTCTTTGTGACCGAGTTTTATTACCTGTGCCTGGGAGTGGGGGCCCGCGGTTATCGCCGGTCGGTTGAGGACTTCAATTTTGGTGAGCACCAACTGAGGTGGTTTGCTGATTTCTTCGGCTTCCGCCGGGGAAATCGCGTTGAATCCGTTTGCGCCACCAAAAAACAGAACACCCTGAGAGTTTTGATGATGCGCGCCGAAGTTGAATTCGTCTCCCTGCAGACCGTGCGCTTTGTGAAATGTTTTTATCACGCCCGTGGATGTATCCCGCCGCGCAACGCCATTGTTGGTGGAAAGCCACAGTCGGCCTTGAGCATCAGAGTGGATACCATAGACGACATTGCTCGGCAGGCCCTCCGTCTGAGAGTAGTTCTCGAATTGATACAGCAACGGAGACTCGGACTTGATCAACCGACTTAGACCACCACCCGCGGTACCCACCCACAGAGTCCCCGAGTTATCGATGTGCAGAGCGTAGACTTTGTTCGCTCCAAGGCTGGTGGAATCTTCTGGATCATGACGCATCTGAATGACGGAGCCGGTTGCCGGGTCGAGTCGATTGAGACCATCATCGGTGCCTATCCATACGTATCCATCCAGATCGTCTACGATGGCCGTTGCCCGCGGACTGGTAAGGCTGTTGGGTTTTTCAGGATCATGTTCAAAACGGCTGAAACCATCAACTTGCGGATCGTACCGGTATACCCCCCCGCCATAGGTGCCTACCCAGACAACACCAGCCTGATCTTCGTGAAGGCTCATCACCCCGTCCGAACCCAGGCTCTGTGGGTTTTCGGGGTCATGACGGTATTGGACAATATTTCCGCTCGCCGGATCGAGCCGATTGAGTCCGCCAGCCATTGTGCCGATCCACAATCTACGCTGCCGATCGAGCAACAGGGACATCACCCGGTCATCGGTGAGTTCGGGTGCGGAATAGTTACTTACCACAACGCCGTCTTGCAGCTCGGAGACTCCGTGATCGAAGGTGCCCACCCACAGGGAGTCTTCGTCGGA
>JAPUJX010000508.1 GCA_027295975.1 Gammaproteobacteria bacterium | reverse complement strand
TCGCTCTGGTAGGTGGCGTAACACTGCCGGTGCCAGTATTCGGATGGCTTCATTTTCAACGTCAGGTCAGCAAACTGATCCTTCCACTCCAGATCCATGTGTTGGAGTATGTACGGTATCCAACCGATTCCGCTTTCTCCGATCACCAGCCGTATAGCGGGATGGGCCTCCAACACGCCGCCGAAAATGATCTCCATGATTGTTTTTGCCATGGATAGTTGAAAACTCGAGATGTGTACGGCAAACGCCTGTCGACGCTGCATTGGTGCCAGTGCCTTGAAGTCGTAGGTGATCTTCGGGCCTATGGTGTGAAAGTGAACGGGTAAATGGGCTTCGGCGATTCTCGACCAGACCGGGTTCCAGTCGGGGTGGAACAGCGGCAGCAGATCGTGGGAGTTGGCAATTTAGATCCCGCGCAAAACGCCGCGTTCGGTCACTCGGTCGATCTCACCCACGGCAATGTCGATATCGTGATTCGGGATGCAGGCAAGACCGGCAAATCGATCCGGATGGGTGGCGCAAAAATCCGCCAGCCAGTCGTTGTAGATTCGCATCATCTGGGTGGCGGCGTCATCGTCATCCAGGCGAATGGCAGCCCCGAGAATGCCGTAGATCACTTCAGCCTGAACACCATCGAGTTCCTGGTCCCTGATGCGCAACTCGGGGTCGGAAATACGGCGGATACCCCGTTTCCCGTCATCGTAGAGGCCCTGCTCCGCCATACGGTCCGAACGATGAATTTCACCCGGCACGTATTCGCGGCCCGCCGATCCCATCCCGTTTTGCAGGCCGAACGATGCGCCGTTGTTGGTAACCCACATCCAGCCCTTGGGTGTTTCTCTGGTGAACGGCATCCGCTCCTTGAGCGCGGTGTCCGCTTCGCTGACGAACAACTCCGGCGGTAGCCAGGGCAGGTCGATATGACAGTCGGCGGATATGACTTTGTATTCCATGGTGTTAACCGGCGGCAGCGGTCTCCGCTTCGAGCAGTCGCGCCCCCTTGAGAATGCCGGGCATGGCGTAGTTCGCCTCGTGACAAGCGTATTCGAACATTGGTCCTTTCGTGGCGCGCAACGGAATGGAGACCGTAAACGGTCGAACAAAAGTAGCTGGATCGTCGATGGTGTAAGTGTAGAGAAGGCGGCCCTTACCGACCGGGGTGAATCGCTCGGTCAGATGCAGGTTCAGGCCGGAGCCCACCACGCCTTTATCCAGGGCTTCGAGGGTTGCGGGTAGCTGAAAGGTCGGGGTCTTGTCGGTGAAGTTGATCGTGTCTACAACGAGGCTGTTGCCGTCCCAGTGACCGCGCGAATCGCCCGACCAACGTTTCATCTCGGATGGCTGGCGGGGCCGGTCATCCAGCGGAATGATGCGCGCATCGTGGATCATCTCGGTGACCAGGACGATGTAGCCGGGGGTCTGCACGATCCGCAGGTTGTTGTTGTACGCGCTCGGGGTAATCGGCGGACCGGCGTTGAATCCAACGAGACAACGCTCCGAAAGCCCCAGTGCCTCGGGACCCGGGGGGCGATATTCGGACGGGTTGGCACTGTAGGAAAAATAGTCCCGAACCGGTGGGGTGCGTAGCCGATTCTGCACCTCCTTTTGAGCGAGTGCTTCGGGGGTGATCGGTGGTAACCGCCCATCGGGTGGATCGACGATGAGCGAGGTCCGCAAGTCTTCGTTGAGTTCCGTTCCCCAATCCCACCAGAAGGTGTTGTATGCCCCTTCGACATCACCGATCGAGGCATCACCGCTACGATTGTCTACGTCCAGTAGTTGAATCACCTTGGCTCGGAACACTTGTGCTTCTTCGGGGGTGAGCACCGCTTTGTCAGCCAGTTCGGGCGGTCGCTCGAATGGGGTCAGGGTACGAAAGTCCCAGAGGCCATCGATGTCGGGATCGTCCCAGGACGTTCGCTCGGGCTGGTAACCTTGACCTGAAACATCGGAGCAGGAGACGCACAACGTAAGTGTGGCTGCCAGGCCGACCATCGAAAGGAGATTGTGGACTCGGATCATTTCGTGGCTCCTTGTCGCTGTCGAATTAACAGGTTACCAGATCCGGGCGCGGGGCGTTTCTCGATTCGAGGGTCCTGTGGAGTCAGCACACCGACCGGTGTGACGCGTTGAGTTTCATGGCTTTCGGAAAACGAGAACGTGTTGTTGCGGCAGGTATCCGGCGGTTTCGACCCACTCCAATCCTAATACCGCCATCTCGCGCTTCACCTGGGCTTCCGACATCTTGTGATGGGGTTTGATGGGAACTCGTGGATCTTCGGCGCGGTATTCAATGAGTATGAGCGTGCCTCCCGGGGTCAGCGCCTTGAACATCGCTTCACCCATTTCTCTGGGGTGGGAAAATTCGTGATAGGCATCGACGATGAATATGAGGTTGACCGTACCGACCGGCAGGTTGGGGTCGGTAATCGAACCGAGCACGGTCTGCACGTTGGGGATGCCAAGCTCGAGTTTGCGGGCTTCGATGATCGAGAGCATCTCCGGTTGAATGTCTACAGCGAGAACACGACCGTTGGGCAAACGCTGCGCCACCGGAAACGAAAAGTAACCCGTGCCGGCACCGATGTCGGCCACGACGTCGGCGTCTTTTATCGGCAGTCGTTGGATGAGCAGGTCGGTACGCTCTTCGGTTTCGCGGTCGGGACGTTCCAGCCATCCGGCGCCCAGATGCCCCATGACACGAGAAATCTCTCTGCCGAGATATATCTTGCCGGTGCCGTCTCGACTGGCCGGTTGTTGTTGGTAGACGGGTTCGGCGGATTGTTGGGCCCTGATCTGAGGTTGCGATGCAGCCAAGGCCGCGGCGATCAGGAATCCAGGTAGAAATACCGGACGGAACATGATTTTTCGTCAGTTTGCTCGAGTGAAATTTCCGGTGGCTTCTTCCCAGGCGCGCTGCAGGACAAATTCTCGATCCAGCCCAAGAGAGACGATAAGGCGAATCGGTTCGTAACCCGCATCGGCCGTCAACCGATCGGACGCTATCGTATCCTCGAGACCGATACCCTCGTCGGCGGCCTGGCGCCCGATCTCGGCGAGTTCAGAGAGGAACGTCTGAAACTGCCGCAAACCATTACGGTCCGTGGTGGGCCCGTGGCCGGGAATGACGGATTCGAATTCCAGGGTAAATACCTGCTCGAGTGTTGCCGGCCACCCCCGCACGGTACCGCCGGCTTCCAGATCGATGTTTGGGTAGTGGCCGATGAAGGCCAGATCGCCCATGTGAATCACCTTCTCCGAGGTGAAAATCACGACCAGGTCGCCGTCGGTGTGTCCAGGCCCCGGATGTATCAGTTCGATGGTTTTACCGCCGATTTGCAACGTCTGGCGGTCGGTAAAGGTTTCGTTCGGCATGAGTTTTGCCGCGTCTCCCGTCCAGAATTCCGAATCCAGCGCAAGCAGGTGAGACAACGTGCGCTCGGTGGACAGAATTCGGGTACCGGGTTCGAAAGCGGGATTGCCGTGGGTATGATCGAGGTGATAGTGCGTGTTGATCAGTAGAACCGTATCTGCGCCGGTAAGTTCCCGGGCAAGTTCTCTTATCCAACCACCCATCATGGGCAGGGTCATGGTATCGACGACTACCGTACCGGCGTCCGTGCGCAGCACCGCGCTATTGCCGCCAAACCCACGCAGCACGTGGAGATCGTCACTCAAACGTTCAACCTCGATAGTTCGAATTTGGAGGAAAACGTAGCCGCCCGACAATACCGCCAGGGTCACCAACACCAGAACTATCGTCTGCCATGTTTTCATGAACACCCGCCGCTGATTGCAGTCACTTCGGTTCAGACAGCGCTGCCGCACGCCCGAGATTTGCACGTGTGATGACGTATTGGTGGATTCTTTCGGAATCTTCCGCCGAAAGCAGATCGGCAAAACTCGCCATGCCCGCATCTTTCATGATCCCGCCGAGTACGATGGCTTGAAATATCTCGTGGGTTTCCGCAGTCATCATCCGTAGGTCCGGTATGCCACCGTTGCCCAACGCCCCGCCGCCGTGGCAGAACTGACAGATGTCGTGATAGAGCACGTCGCCCCGGTCGAGATCTTCGGCGGAAGCGGTT
>JAPUJX010000507.1 GCA_027295975.1 Gammaproteobacteria bacterium | reverse complement strand
CGACGATGCCGAGACCGGGGCACAATAACGCGGGTATTTGATAACAGATCGATTTGCCGCCACCGGTAGGCATCAACACCAGGCAGTCGCGGCCATCGCAGGCAGCGGTGATTATGGCGAGTTGTTGACCGCGAAACTCAGCGTAGCCATAAACGTCACGCAACACATCAATCGGCAGCATGCGCGAAGTATATCTGCGATCGCTGCCGAGGCGGTTACGGGAAGGCGAAAACGTACAGTTTTACGCCTTGATGTCCTCAACGATCAGTTGGGTCTTTGCCATCCTTCGGGGCGCCGGTGCCGGAGGAACCCAGAAACAGTTTGCGGCCATCAGGGAAGGTTACGTCGCGGCCATTTGCGCGATTAGAGCGATCTTTGCTCTGGTATCCGTCCACTATGATGACGGTTCCCGGCAGCAGCGAATTCCGGGTAAGCCCGCGTCTCAGCAACGTATTCGGTGTACCACCCTCCACCATCCAGGTTTCCTTGGTGCCATCTTCATTGGTGACCTCCATGTGTATCCAGGCGTGTGGATTGACCCATTCGACCTTGGTAACCGGCCCCCGCAGGATCAGGGGTCGATTCGGGTCGAACTCTGCACCGAACGCATGGTGCGCAGACGCCCCCGGGACGGCGAGCAACATGCCCGCAGCCGCTAGGATCGTGAACAACTTCCGCATGAAAATACCTCTCCTCGTTAACCTCATTGTACTCCTTGTATTCCTTGTATTCCTTCGCATCTCAATCGTCTCCAGACAATTCCGTTCGTTCAACGATCCAGCGGATGTCTGCGCCATTCACCGTACATCAGTTCCTCGACAAATTCGACGCAGCGGAAATCCATCAGTTGGGCGTTGCTCTCCATCCGCCGATACAGGGGCATGCTGATTTTCCAGGGTTTGGTGAAGGTCTCGGGATCTTCGATGGTGGCTTCGTAAAGCAGGTGGTTGGGCCCCATGGGTGTGTAACGTTCCACGACCCGCATCTGCGCGCTGTGGTGATTACCCGCCCGGTCGAACCAGGTTTGTTCGTTCAAACCCGTCACCAGAACCTCCAGGGTATCCCCGTCCCAGTGCCCGTCGGACCAGCCCATCCAGGAGTCGATCGGGGCGGGACCCGGACCGTCCATGAAGATGTCGCGCACCGCGCCTGCATATTGATAGGCGATAAAAACCGAATCTTCACCCTGGAATATCTGAAACGGTTGTGGCATGTAGGTCGCACGCGGTACGCCAGGCAAGTAACACTTTACCTCCGGGTCTCGATCCAGCCAGTTCTGCTGGTTCTCTTTTTTCTGCTCGAGGGCTTCCGGCGTATAGGGGATTCCTTCGATACCAACCACCCCTGCACCCGGGGGAACCGCACCAACCGCGCCCAGTGGCAAAACGGCGGCGGCCGGGAGCGGGCCATACGGACCTTCACGAAGCTGCATGGCGGGCCGCGCAACATGGCGTTCGATGTCATAGTTGGCCTCGTTCAAGGCCTGCCAGACGCCGTTGAGGTCCGGGTGTTCACCCCCAGGCCCCCTGGGGGCAACATATTTCGAAGATTCCGCGGCGTATGAAGTGCCTACCGCGATTAATGAGGTGAGGAATAAAACGACGGCAACTCGAACTAGGCGCATCTGCACGGTCCTTAAGAACCCAGAGGTTCCGGGTGGATGGGTTTATCTGATAAACGGATGCTCACATTGCAGGGTTCAATCGTCAAGACCGGTGCCCCGAGGCTGACCTGGGTTTTATGGCGCATGCGCACTTCAATTGGCGTGTAAACGTACCGGGAGTTCCGAATAACCCCTCAGCAGATTTGATCGAATGCGCACGGGTTCGCCAACAACCTCGACAGTGTGGAATCGTTCGAGGATCTCTTCCCAGACGATACGCAATTGCATCTCCGCCAGCCGATTACCCATACAACGATGTATTCCATAACCAAACGAAACGTGGTGGCGAGCATTTGGCCGATCGATGATCAACCGATCGGCGTCGTAAAACATTTCCTCGTCGCGGTTACCGGAGATGTACCACATCACGACTTTGTCACCCTGTCGAATCAGTTGGCCACCCAGTTCGATATCCTCGTTTGCCGTTCGCCGCATATGCGCCAGGGGCGTTTGCCAGCGAATGATTTCCGCGGCCATGTTGGGAATGAGGGCCGGGTGGTCACGCAGCTTCTGGTACTCGTCGGGCCAGGTGTTCAAGGCCAGCACGCCGCCGGAAATGGAATTACGCGTCGTGTCGTTGCCGCCAACGATCAAAAGCAGCAGGTTGCCGAGATATTCCATGGGTCGAGAAAGCAGGTCTCGAGTGGCCGAACCGTGCGCGAGCATCGATATGAGATCGTTACCCGGCTCCAGGGCAGCACGTTCGTGCCAGAGTTCGGTGAACCGCTCCAGGCACTCCAGCAGTTCACGATGCCTGTGCTCGCGGGTTTCCACGACGCCAGTCAAGGTGCCGCCTGACGCGACGTCCGACCAGCGCGTCAACTTGTGACGCTCATCGAAAGGGAAACCCAGAATCGTTGCAAGCATCTGCGTTGTCAGTTCGATGGATACCTTCTCAACCCAGTTGAACGTTTCGCCAACAGGCAGGCCATCCAGGATCTCTCCCACCGCGTGCCTGATCGTATCTTCCATCGCCTTGAGGTTGCGTGGCGCAACCACCGGATTTACCACCTTACGCTGCTCATGGTGTTTCGGTTGATCCATGGCGATGAACATGGGCGTTGAGAAATCCAACGGCTGATCCGTGATCGCCACATTCCCATCGGAGGAAAACAATTCGTGATGCGAATCCACATACTTGATGTCGTTGAATCGAGTAATCGACCAGTAAGGGCCGTGGCGACCCGCGGCGCAGAAGTGCACGGGTGCTTCGCGGCGCAGCCGCTCAAAATAAGGCCAGTGGGTATCCTGCTCAAAAAGCAGCCAGTCGCCGACGTCTATTTCTTCCAGTGGGATCTCGAAGGCGTGCTGACGCGCTCTATCGAGTTTCAAGCTAGTGGCCAGATTCATGAAGCCTATGATCGCCGGAGCCCGATGGCGTGTCTAACCCTCTTTTCACACTATTGCCGTTGAACTGGCGCACCTCCTGCTAGAGTAACCGCTGCGCCATTCACTCGCTGGTGTCGCCCTTCTCGCCGTAATCCTGCCAGGGAGCGTCCCGCTC
Organism: Gammaproteobacteria bacterium; assembly: GCA_027295975.1. GTDB lineage: Bacteria > Pseudomonadota > Gammaproteobacteria > Pseudomonadales > Azotimanducaceae > SMWK01. The sequence continues at coordinate 314 of JAPUJX010000507.1, read as the reverse complement.
CCGGATCACCTGGCGAAACCCCTTCTCGGAAAAAGACTCCGCCCATCGATAAGCTTCTTCCGTGTGCCGGGTGACTCCGTCGAAGAGCGTCCCGAGAAGCTGTGTGGTTCGAAGCCCCATATTTTCGAATGCCTGATTGATGAGCAGTTTGTTCAAGGCGAGTTGATTGGCCGGAATGTTCCGGAATCGTTTTGCTTCCGCCTCGACGAACCCGGAAAGCTTCTCCGGTTCCACCACGTGGGAAACGAGGCCTATGCGATAGGCAGTTTCGGCATCGATCGCCCGGCCGGTCAACAGGAACTGCTTGGCATGTT
>JAPUJX010000506.1 GCA_027295975.1 Gammaproteobacteria bacterium | reverse complement strand
GGGATGCCCACGACAAAGGGGCCCCGGAATACCAGGGTCAAAACCCCTAAAAGCAACGCAAACGTCCTGAGCGGCATATCGTTCCAGGTGTAGCGCAGACCCTCCACCAGCGAATCCCAGATTTTTCCGGCGACAACGAGTGCGGGTGGAAAACGTTCCCTGATCGCCGAAAGCGCCGCAATCGGGACGATGAAACTAAGTGCGTCCAGGGCAAAAACCGGAGCCAGAGCGGCGACATCGGCGATGCCGATTTTGTTGACGCCGAACCAGGCAATGAGCAGGGCGGCGATCATGGGCCCGATCACCAGGGTGAGTTGCGCGGTGCCCTGGATGAGGCTGTTACCGGCAGCGAGCCGGTCGGTTTCCAGCAGCCGGGGAGGAAATGCACCGGCTGCGGGAAACATGAACGCGTCGGCAAGCCCGAAGGCAAAGCCGATGGCGAAGACCATCCAGATTTCGATCTGCTGGTTGAAGGTGAGAAAGGCGAGCAGCGCGATCAGCAACATGCGGACGAAGTTGGACAGGATCATGACGATACGCGGCGAATACTTATCGGTAACCGCCCCGCCGACCAGCATGAATAAAGCGCGTGGAACGGCGGCAACGGCAATCACCATGCCCATGACGAGAGGATCCCCGGTCAGCTTCAATACCAGCCAGGGCAGGGCGATGAAGGTCAACTGATCTCCGGTGAGCGAGACGGCGGTTGCTACCCAGAACAACCGGAACTCTCGAATTTCGAGGGGTTGGGCAAGTGCGCTGATCGCTACTGTACTCAGAAGATACCGGCCTCCAGACCGGCTGCCAGTGTCAAACCGAGTTCCTCGCAACTGGCGAGGTGTGCCTCGGTGATTTCGCCCCGTACGATCAGCGGTTCCTGCACTTCCTTGAATGGGTAACCGTTGCCGATACGGCGAATGGCACGAAGAGCGCCGGTGCCGTCATTGCCCGCGCTGATGAATACCGCATAAGGCAATGAGAGGATTTTCCCCTCGACGGCGTAGAACGTTCGATCGAGGAAATCCTTCATGCTCCCCGACATGTAGCCGAAGTTTTCCGGCGTGCCAAGCAACAGTCCGTCCGCCCAGAGCAGATCAATGGGTTCGGCATCCCGTGCCATGAGAAAACGGGTATCGATTTCGGTAACGAGCTCGTTGTTTGCGCCCCTGAGCACTGCCTGCGCCAGACGACGGGTATTTCCAGATTGGGTGTGATAGACGATGAGTAAGTTTTTCATTCCAACGACGAACCCCGCTCGGCCGTACCTGTCCAGCATAGCCGAGAACCAGTTGTTCGTTTTTGCCTGAAGTTGGTGAAAATCGCCAAAGGATTGTTGCTCATCGACCATAAACTATTGAAAAACATATACAATTGAATTGGTATCATTCTTGCTTGCTGGATAATGCAAGTTTAGAACAAACAGCCAATGGAGCAGACAAATGGAAGAAGAACTCAAGCAACGACTCAGCAGCAAGGACATCTGGGTACGCGCCCTCTACATGATTCTTTTTGCCATTGCCTACAGTATCGCGGAGTTCGTTATCATTTTTCTGGTGATATTCCAGTTTCTCGCGATTTTGTTCACGCGTCATGCAAACGAACCGCTACTCAAACTTGGCAAGAGTCTAAGTACCTACGTATTGCAGCTGCTGAGGTTCCAGACCTTCAACACTGAAACCCGACCTTTTCCGTTCTCTGACTGGCCTGTGGAAGAAATGGGGGATAACCGCTGGCTCGAAGACTATTCGTCCGAAGACGACGAGCCAAACGACATAACGGAGCGGGAAGTGGCAACCGATGATGAACCGGTTGACGCGTCGGATGACGCGTCGGATGAAGAGTCGGATGACGAAACAAAACACTAAAACGCTTCCCGGCTAACCGTCGTGTCCTTTGTCGATCCTGCGTAATTCGGGAAAGACAACGCCCAGGATGAGCATACTCAACGCCAGCATTGCGGCCGAGCCGAGCAGTGCCACATCGATGCCGATAAACTCGGCCGCGGCGCTAACGGGGATTACCCCTATGGGCATCAGGCCGTGGGCCATCATCATAATGCTCATCACCCGACCGCGGACCTCCGGTCGTATGGCAAGTTGCACAATGCTCATATTGAGCGATCCGAACACGGCGCCAAACAAGCCGGTGAACGCACCGAAAATCATCGCGGTGATCAGATTGTCCGAGAGGGCGAATGCCGCCAACAGAATAGCCCACAGGTATGCGGTAACGAACATCACCCGCCCCTTGTTGCCGATGTCGCCGACACGTGCCAGCACAAGGGATCCGATGAGTGCCCCCGCCCCCATGGCGGTCAGCAACAGCCCAAGGTCGTCGGGTCCGCCGCCGATCACGTCCTTGTTGAATGCCGGTAAAAGAAACGATGCGGTGAAACCGAACGTCATCGGTACGAAACCCAGAATCAACAGGCCGAGAATCACCCGCTCCTCGCGCATATAGCGGAAGCCTTCGGCGATGTCGCCCAGCATCGACTTGCCGGGTGTTCTGGTTGGCGCTCCGACGTAGTGCAACATTGCCGTGGATACCACCGAAACGACGTACAAACCGGCGATGGCGAAGTAGACAATGCCGACGCCTCTCATCGAACTGGTATCGCCGGAGGCAACGATTGCGATCAACACACCCGCCAGGGTGGGACCAAGTACGCGGGACAGGTTGAAGGTCGCGCTCTGCAACGCCATGGCGTTGACCAGCGACTCCCGGGGAACGATTTCCGGAATTATCGCCGAGCGGGCGGGCATACTGACGGCGAGCACGGTTCCGTTGAATACGCCGAAGTAAATGAAATGCCAGAAGGTCACCTCCCCCAGATAGATGATCACTGCAAGCACGAAGGTGACCACGGTGTTGAGAACCTGAGCGCTTATCATCACCCACTTTTTGCGAGCCCGGTCTGCGACCACGCCCCCTGCCAGGGAGAACAGAAACATCGGCAACATGAAGGAAAGCATCACCCAGGTGAGCGCCAGGGGTGAGTTGGTCATGTCGTAGATCAGCCAACCCCGGGCCACCATCTGCATCTGCATGGCGAAAGTAGCGGCGAGGTTCGAGAACCAGAGAAAACGAAAATCGCGAACGGCGAGGGACGCAAACATGCCAGGATTGCTGGATTCCTGCTCCGCAGGGGAATCGACGGCTTCAGCGTTTTGCGATACGTTCATAGAGGGCCGGGCAGGGGAAACACACCAGTATATCGTGACTCGTACACCGGTGTTCGTGTTAAGTCGCGGGGCTGGGTCGGCCTTGGGTTCCCCGGATCAACCCGGAAAATCTACCTCCGAATCTGCACCGCAAGCTCCGCCATACCATCGAGCAGAGGCAGAACCTTGTCCGCGGTATCCGCTGGGAGGTTAAACACGAGTTCGTCAAACCCCTGGTCAATGCGGCCTTTCAGTTGCTCGTAGTCTACCGGGGCGCCGAACAGGGCGAGATCCAGGTCTTCTACCTTGCGACCCTTCGCTTCGAGGGCCCGGGTGAGGGACTCCATGCTGCCGGATCCCATCCCACCAATAGGCATCCAGCCGTCTGCGTAGTCGGCCACCCGGTCGAAGACCCACTTGGAGTTGGCGCCGATCCAGATGGCTGGGCCACCCGGCTGGACGGGCTTCGGATACGACCAGATCGGGTCGAATTCGACAAATTCTCCGTGGTATTCGGCTTCTTCGTTGGTCCAGATCTCACGCATCGCGAGTACTTTTTCGCGCACGATTTTCCAGCGGTTTTTATAGTTTGCTCCATGGTTTTCCATTTCCTCGCGATTCCATCCGGCACCGATGCCCAGGATCAATCGTCCGTTGGAAATCATGTCCAGGGAGGCGACTTCCTTGGCGAGGGTGATGGGATCTCGCTCGATCACCAGACAGATGCCGGTGCCGAGGCGAATGCGTTCGGTCACCGCGGCGCAGGCGGCCAGGGCAACGAAGGGATCGTGGGAATGCCAGTACATCTTCGGTAGATCGGTCCCGCCGGGAAACGGTGTTTTCCGGGAGGCTGGTATGTGGGTGTGTTCCGGGAAGAACAGGCTGTCCAGGCCCCTTTCTTCGACCGCACGCGCCAGGTCGCCCGGCTGGATGGCGTAATCCGTTGGAAACATACTGACCCCAAAACTGGGATTGTCGGTGAATGCCATGGTGTTCTCCCCATTGTTGTCTCCGGTTTCGGCCCGGAGTTTGGCGGATGGTACAACGCTTGTCAGATTTCGTCGAAGTCACCGTGCCGACCGGCACCGGCCGCGAAGCGGGTTGCCCCTTCGAGGGTCTCTCCGGAACGGATGACCTCGAGGCCAAGGCGGGTTTCCTCGGCCAGTGATTCTTCCAGGGTCATTGACCACTGAGCGTAGGAAGAGAGCCGATCGCTGCGCAGGCACCGTTGTGGAAAACGTGCGAGGCCGGCGCAGAGGGCCAGAGCGCTCTGCAGAGCGTCTCCGGGGGGCGTAAGCCGGTTGACGAGTCCCATGGTTTTCGCCTCTTCGCCGGACACGCCGCGCCCGGTGAGGATCAGGTCGAGGGCGCAACTGTGGCCGATAAGTCTCGGTAGGCGGATGGTGCCACCATCGATGAGAGGTACGCCCCAGCGGCGGCAGTAGA
>JAPUJX010000505.1 GCA_027295975.1 Gammaproteobacteria bacterium | reverse complement strand
TTGGAGCCAACAATTCCCTGAAGTGCTGGTTCACTTCCGCAAAATTTACGTGTCATCCGAGATCGGCCTGCGCAAACCCGACCGCGAAGCTTACGACTTCGTGGCGCGTGATATGGGCTTTGCAGCCGAAGAGATCCTCTTCGTCGACGACAGCCGCGACAACATCGACGGCGCCAAAGCGGCGGGAATGATGACCGCATGGGTCCAGTCGGAGGCGGATGTCACCAACGTACTCGATCGCGTTCTGCGTGGATTTACCCGTTGATCGAGTGACCGATCTCGGCATAGGTATCGAGCAGGGGCATCACCGTATCCGCATCGGCGGAAGGTAACCCGAAGATCACCCGGTTGAATCCCATCTCGATCAACTCCACAACCCGGCCCTTGTCGGGGCCAAGTCCGAAAATGCTGAAGTCGGGCCGCCCTTCCCTGCCTGCGGCCGCCCATGCTTCGTTCGTCGCGGTTATGCCAGCCGGGTAATCGATCCCGCCCTGAGCCGCCGCACGGGACGCATCCTGGTGAATGGGGAACCAGCCATCACCGTATTCGGCGATTCGAGGGTAGGTCCATTTCGAGGATGCACCCAGCAAAATCTTTGGACCGCCCGGTTGTTTTGGTTTCGGATAGGCCCAGAGGCGGTCAAAATCCACGTGCTCACCGTGAAATTCAGCCTCCTCCTCCGACCAGATGGCACGCATGGCCAACACCCGCTCGCGCAGAACTCGCCACCGTTTCGCGAAATCCACGCCGTGATTGGCCATCTCTTCGACGTTCCAACCCGCTCCAACTCCCAACAGGAGCCGTCCACCGGAAAGAAAATCCAGGGAGGCCACCTGTTTGGCCATCAATATCGGATCACGTTCGGTAACCAGCGTGATTCCGGTTCCAAGTTTGAGCCTGGTCGTAACCGTCGCCGCCCCGGCCAGGGCGACGAATGGATCGTGACTGTGCCAGTACACCCGCGGTAATTCTCCGCCACCCGGCCACGGAGTTTCGCGGCTTGCTGGAATATGTGTGTGCTCCGGAAAAAATAACGACTCGAAGCCACGAGCTTCCGCGGCCCTGGCCAATACATCCGGAGCGACCGCATAGTCCGCCGGGAACATGAGAACTCCAAAGTCGACCATGAGAATCCTACCCCTGAAAATAAGACGTGACTGGACTTCGAGGTTTAGAGAGGGAAGTTACGCAACTGATCGCGGTGACGATCAACCTTCGCGACGTATCGGCGTGCGGCTTTGTCGCGACTGCTGTGGATACCGACGTTATATGCTTCCAGGGCACAACTCACCCCGCCGCAGCGCTCCTGCAGGTGCGACAGTACCTGTGCGCCACAGTAGATGTTTTCCGCCGGATCCAGCAGATCCGAGCTACCGCAAAAACGACTCCAATAATCCGGACGAACCTGTGCGGGTCCCACGGCGCCAACGCTGGAACGGGCAGTTTTGCGAAATGAGCTTTCCGTCAATACCAGGCTCGCAAGGAGTTCCGGTTCCAGGTTCTGACGTTCGGACGCCTCCAGAATCCACCCGGCGAACTCCGTCGCGGTGCTGCGCCGCACGCCGAAAGCCTGACTGACTTTCGAGCCGAAGGCGGCAACTTCCATATCCCAGGGCACGGTGGTTTCTTCCGCGGCCGGGATTGCAAAGGCAACAACCTGATAACCCTGATGGACAGCAACATTGGCGATGCCCAGCGCAACAACCAGGGCCGACAGCAGGGCAATCCCCTGTACCTTGAACACCAGGGGAATGCGCAGCAGACAACTCCAGATCTCGCCGCAGCCATGCCGAATTGCGGATAGCCGCATCATGTCCTGTTCTGCCACCTCGTGCATCAAAACGCCTTCCCTGAACGAACGCCACATCCCTGTATGGCCGTATCGCAACGGCCCCATCCCCCGATTGGTGGCGCAGTCTACGTGTGTTGCGTCACACAATAAACCCAATCTTAGTCACATCCCGGTGGAAACGCTCGCTGGTTATGTAATCAAATGAGTTAGTTAGCACTCACAAACTCCACAGATCAAGGTTTCCCCTTAATGGAATCTGTCCTAAACTCACGATCGCCGATTTGTTATGCGAAAACAGTCTAAAAAAAGTTTTTTACATCTCCGAACCATCTGAGCATCCCGTTCACCAGCTACCGCGCGGACTCCTGGTTGAGCTTACCATTGTCCCAACTGATGGTATGTTCGGCGGCCAGCACCACCCATCGTCGATTGCGCCCGCGCGCGGTCGCGGCAAACGCCGGTGGATTCTCGGCGAGCGGTTGTCCGTGGCCACCGTTGTATTTGACGCCCATCTGGACTTTCACCGCTTCCAGATGCGGATCCTTGGATTCCGCATCGACGTCTTCGAGAATCTTGGCGACGCCCTGAATCATCAATCCCTGCAGCTCGGGGAATTTTTCGTGGCGATCGATGATGATGGTGCAACTCGGATTGCGTCTGAGGTTGACAATTTTCTGCCCACGGCCGAAGAAGTAGACGGCGCCGCCGGCCCAACCGAACCACATCGGTGTCAGATTGATTCGTTCGCTTGGTCCTCGAGTGGCGACGCGCATGTTCCACTGGGTCGACATGAGTTCGTCTATCTGATCGCCGGACAGCGCAATCTCTTTAGGTATGGCCACTAATCAACCTTGGGTCTCAAAACCACTACGCAGCCGTTAGTTCGGTAATGATGTTCATTCGATCTTCTTTCGGGATATGGGCGTAGGCGGCGGATGTGCGGTCGACGATATCGCCGTAGCGGTCTTTTATCTGCTCCGCAATACTGCCCGGTTCGCCAATGACCGCAAACGCTTCGAGCATGTCTTCGGTAATGAGCTGCCCCATCTCTTCCCAACGCCCCTGCTTCGACATCGCATTGAGTTCCCCCTGCAGCTCACCGGCCCCGATACTGTCCAGAACCGGTTTGTAGGCGGGTGTGGATCCATAAAAAGCGATCTGCCGGCAGGTGGCCACCTTGGCCGTTGCCAACTCCGCTTCACTCTGTCCTGTGACCACGAAAACCGGATAGCTGATCTCGAAATCGTCACGACTCTTCCCGGCTTTGTCCATGCCGCGCTGCAACGCGGGCAGCGTGGTTTCGCGTAAATACTTCTCGGTGGTGAATGCGTGGCAAATCACCCCGTCCGCCACCTCGCCCGCCACCTCCGTCATCAGCGGACCGACGGCCGCCAGGAAGACCCGTGGTGCGCCGTAGTCGTTGTCTGTCGGCGCGAAAAACGGGGTCATAAGGGTATGCGTGTAGAACTTGCCGGTAAATTCGAGGGGGGCGCCTTCGTGCCAGTTCGCCCAGATAGCCCGCATGGCGAGGATGAACTCTCTCATGCGGGCCGCGGGATTCGACCACGGCATACTGAATCTTTTCGTTATATGGGCGCGGATCTGCGAACCCAGGCCAAGTACAAAACGACCCTTGGAAGCCGCGTTCAAATCATGGCCGATGTTCGCCAGAGTCATCGGCGAGCGGCTGAACGCCACCGCGATGCCCGTCATCAGATCCACATGTTCGGTGTTCTGCGCGGCGACAAGCAGCGGCAAAAACGGATCGTGAGAAGTTTCGGCCGACAGGATCCCCGAGTACCCCATCTCCTCTAATTCCTGGGCCTGGGCACCCACCCTGTGGAGTTCCCAGCCCACACCACCGTCAACTTTCATTCGCCGCTCCCTTTCCTGTGTTCTCCCGCAGGCGGGATTGTTCCACTGTCCGTGCGGTGAAGCAATCCGGAAATTGGACCGTTACCCTTGACAAAGTGGTTCGCCTGAACCTGCTGCGAACCAAACTCCAGGCGGTAAAACAGATCATTGGGGTGGCGCACGCGATTGGTTTCCATCGGCGTGAGGTTCAGGAAATAGGAGAGTATCACCCGCGACATCACCCCGTGTGTCACGAGGCCTATCTCGTCAACCTCCGATTCGATCAGCGCATCCAGCAATGCCTGCACCCGTTGCAACATGTCTTGGTGGTTCTCGCCGCCCGGAGGGCGATGGTGATAGCCATCTTCCATGCGCGCTTTCCACGAACGGGGATATTCCGTTGCAATTTCCGTCAGGGTGCGGCCCGACCATTCTCCACAATCGCGTTCCAGCAGCGATTCGTCAAAGTGCAGCGACGCTTTTAGGTAGGAGTTGAGGATGTATGCCGTCTCCCTGGTACGCCCCGAAGGAGAAGCGATGAGCTGGCTGATACCGGCACACGCCTTCAGCGTTTTGCCATGGAGGCCGGCCTGCCCGCGTCCAATCTCGGTGAGCGGCGAATCCAGATGTCCCTGCATCCGGTTCTCGACATTCCAATCGGTTTGACCATGGCGAATCAGATACAGAGCCTTCACGCTAATTCCGCTCGTGTACCTTACCGTGGCGTCCGACCCATGCCCATGTCAGTCGCCACTTTCCTTGTTCGCCGTTCGGTAATCCCCATATGCCGCATCGCGTTTCGAGAGCGCCTGAGTCAAGTCTTTACGAATCTCGGCCAGGTGTTCCCGGGTGGTCTGAGTGAAGGTTGCCAACTGCTGCATCTCCGTGCCTGCCCGAATTCCCGCGCGTATGCCCATCGCGTCCATTTGCCGATGTACGGCCCGTTTGTTGATCTGCTGCAGGTCCGAGGGCGTTCTCGCGACCTTTTCCGCAATCCCCAGTACGTTCTCCTCGAGTTCGGCCTCCGGGAACGCGCGATTGGCGAATCCGCACTCCACCGCTTCGACTCCAGACATATGATCGCCGGTCAACATGAGTTCCATCGCTCTTCTCAGACCTACGATCCAGGGATAAAACTGATTGTCGGGCGGGCTGATGGAACGCACCACGGGGTAACCGATTTTGGCATCCTGCGCAACGTAAACCAGATCGCATGCCGTGGCCAACTCCGTACCTCCCGCCAGGCAGTATCCATGCACCTGGGCGATTACCGGCTTAGCCAGATCCCACATACGGAAGAAACCGTCCACCACGTGGCGCGGCCAGTTTGCCAGACCCCCGGCGGTGTAGAACGGTTGATCCAACGCCACATTGGATTGCAGATCGTAACCGGAGGAAAAACAGGGCCCCGCACCCCGGATGATGGTGACACGCACCGTATCATCCCTGTCGGAGGACTCCAACGCGTCAAACAGTTCGGTGCGTAACTCGTTGGACAACGGGTTGCGTTTCTCCGGACGATTCAAGGTAATGCGCCGCACCCCGGTCAACGGTTCGTCAACGATAATTTTCTGATAATCCATCATTTCATCCTAACGTTTTTACTTTTCGGTCGGGTTGACTAGAAACTGAACACGTCGGCGGTGAACGCGGCGAACGTTCGCTGTACATCTTCGGGGCTGCTTGCCATGGGCGCGATGATGTGGGTATGCACGCCGCCATCCGCGTCTTCGGTGATGCGGGCTCGAATCTCATCTTCCGTGCCGATGATGGCAATCTCATCGATCAAATCATCGGTCAGCGCTCCCCCTGTTTTTGCCCGATCTTTTTCAGCCCAGCCTTCCGTAATGGTGCTTGCCGCATCATGGAAACCCGACCAGGCGAGAAAGTTGTTGTACACGGGGGTCGCGTAATACGGAGCAAATGCAGCACGAAAAAGCTGTCGTCCCGCTTCCTTGTCGTCCGTTGCCAGCACCATGGCGCGGTTGACGATCTCCACTTCCTCCCAGTTTTTTCCAGCGCGTTCGGCACCGATCTTCACGTGTTCCATCATCTTCGGAAGCGCGCTTTTAGGCCACAGGTTGAATATGACGCCGTCCCCGACCTCCGCGGCCATCTCGATCATCTTCGGCTGCAGCGCGGCAAGATACAAAGGCGGCGGGTTTTCCAGGGGTGCCTGGCGGTAGCCCCTGCTTTTCAGGGTTGTCAGGTCGAAATCCGATTTCTCCCCCTTCAACATCGAGCGCACCATGAGTGCCGTGTCTTTTACCCTGGTGAGGGGTTTGTCCAGCGGGATGCCGTTCCACGCGCCCATGATGGTTTGACTGGACGAACCCAAACCCATGATGAAGCGACCGGGCAGCAACTGCTCCAGCACATTGGCGGTAGCCGCCAGCACCGCCGGTGTCCTGGTATAAACGGGTGTGACCGCGACGCCGATGCGAATACTGGTGGTGTGGTGGGCGACCGCTGCCACCTGAGTCAGACTGTCCGGCGCACCCGAATCGCTGAACCACGCATCGGGATAACCATGTTTCTCCGCCCAGGTCAGGCGCTCGATCGTTTGTGCCAGAGACGGTCCCGCCGGTAGCGTCACCGCCATACGTTTCGTCACAGCCTTCGTCACAGCCTTCGTCACGGCCATCGTAATCTCCCCTTTCATGTAAGTGCTGGCAATATTCGAAGCCTCGCATTTTGCGACCAGGAAGATCAAGCCGTATGCTAGTCGGCAGATATGGAAAAGGTGCTCATATGAGTGACGTTCAGCTCACGCTGGTGCGAGACGCACACAGATTCGACGAAGACGCCTTGGCCACATTCCTCGAAGGCAACCTCGACGGTTACCGCGGTCCGGCGACCATTCGCCAGTTCGAAGGCGGACAGTCCAACCCGACATTTCAGCTCGAGGCCGGGTCGGGTCGTTACGTCCTGCGCAAGCAACCTCCCGGAGAGCTACTACCCTCGGCCCATCAGGTGCACAGGGAATACCGGGTGATGAAAAGCCTCGCGGGGACGGATGTTCCGGTGCCGAAGATGTATTGTCTGTGTGAAGATCCGGAAGTCATCGGCACCAAGTTCTACGTCATGGAGATGGTAGAAGGCCGACTGTTCACCGAGACGCTGCTGCCGAGCCTGACACCTGAAGAACGCGGCGCGATTTACCGCCACCTGGCATGGGTGCTTGCAACCCTGCACGACGTAGACCCCGAAGCCGTGGGCCTGGGAGATTTCGGTAGACCGGGCAACTACTATGAACGACAAATCAACCGCTGGACCAAACAGTACCTCGCCTCGCAAACCGAAAACATCGAAGCGATGACGAAGCTGATGGACTGGCTGCCCGGCAACATTCCCGAACAGGGAAAAACCGTCATCGTCCACGGCGACTATCGGCTCGGGAATACCCTGATTCATCCGACCGAACCAAAAATCGTCGCGCTCATCGACTGGGAGCTATCCACCCTGGGTGACGGCCTGGCCGACCTCGGCTACGTGTGCCAGGACTATCACGGCGACTCCTATAATGACGAAGGTCTGGCCGGAGCAGATCTCGAAACCCTGGGCATTCCTTCGGAGGAGCGGTTTCTGGCCGACTATCGCCGCCATGCCGGGCTCGACCGCATCGACAACTGGATGTTTTACGTGATCTACAACATGTTTCGATCGGCCGGTATCATCCAGGGCGTTTACAAACGCGGGCTGGATGGCAATGCCAGCTCGGAGAAGGCGCTGGAATACAAGGAAGCGGCCAGGTTGCGCGCGGAGCGCGCATGGGCGATGGTCGAGCAACTCTGACCCGCAACCTTCGCCCTGCTTTGGCGCTCAGAGCACGGTTTCAGCAACCAACGCCAGGGCGTCCGGCTGTTGGCAGGCGATCAACATGCTGGACACATGGCCATGGCTTGCGGCATCGGTCCAGCGCTGAAGGCGGTCGGTGATGCGATCAGCGGGACCTACCAGGTGGCAGGCGTCGATGAGTTCCGCCGGCACCGCGGCCATCGCTTCATCTTTGCGTCCAGCAAGAAACAGATCCTGAATTTTGCCGGCCGCCTCCTCAAAACCGAGCCGCTTCGCGTAGTTGTTGTAGAAGTTTTTGTCTCTCGCGCCCATACCCCCTATATAGAGCGCCATGGAACCGCGTATCGGCATCATGCACTTTTCAACGTCGTCACCCATGATCATGGTGACAAATGGGGCGATGTCGAACTGAGTCAGGTCTTTCTCGCCAGCCGCGGCAAACCCTTTCCGGATAGGTTCATCAAACACATGGAACTGCTCCGGGTCCATCCACACCGGGAAGAAGCCATCGGCAACTTCCGCCGCCGCAGTAACACCGGCGGGGGTGATCGTGGCGGCGTAAATGGGGATGTCCTCCTCGCAGTGCAGGATGCTCTTGAGGGGCTTTCCTAAGCCGGTTGCGCCTTCGCCCGAGTACGGCAGCTGATATTCATGGCCTTCGAAGGTAGCGGCAGCCTCCCGGGCGAATATCTGTTTCATGATTTGAACGTACTCTTTCAACCGGGTGACGGGGCGTCCGTATGGAACGCCGTGCCAGCCCTCTACGACCTGAGGTCCCGAAGCACCCAACCCGCAGATGAATCGCCCACCTGAGAGCTCTGCCAGGGTCATGGCCGTCATGGCCGCCATGGCGGGGGTTCGCGCCGGCATCTGCATGATGGCGGTACCCACGCGTATCCTGTCGGTTTGCGCCAGAATCCAGGCTGCCGGCGTCACCGCATCGGAGCCGTATGCTTCCGCGGTCCAGATGGACTCGTAGCCAAGATTCTCGGCATGTTTGATCGCATCGATCGGAATACTGATTTTGCGTCCGGAGTAACCCGAAATAAGACCTAACTTCATATTTCCCCCAAGCGGCTGGTAGCCGGCGGTGTATTCGAATTCTCGACAGCCAGGCAAAATAGCAAATCGCACCTGCCGCGTCGATTGTGAAGTTGCCGTTCTGCCCGTCTACCGGGCAAAATGGAGCCACGGCCGTATCGGTACCACGATCAAATGAAAAAAAAGACGTGTAATCTCGCCGCCCTTGCCATCGGACCTTCCGATGCGGCAGCCATGGGCAAACGAGCGCTTGCGACCGCCGAGGTGGCACTGGACGGATTTGTCGGCGACAAACATCGAGGCCATACCCGCGAGGTATGGCCGGGTGACAAAGATCCGGAAGGGACGATCAGGCGAAACGAGCGCCAATGGTCGGGAATCTCCATGGAGGAACTCGATCGAATCACCGGGAATCTGGATCTCCGGGAACCTCTGAGTGCCGCCGTGTTGGGGGTAAATATCTGCGTTGCTGGAATTGAGGGGTTTTCTCAGTTGCCGGCTGGTTCGCGGCTCGTGTTTCCGTCGGGGGCGGTTCTCGCCGTGGAAGAGTACAACCCGCCGTGCACCGAAATGTCGGAAAACATCAGTCGGTTGTTCGCAACCCGGTCGGGTGAGCCTCTGGCCAGGGGAGCTTTTTCCAAAGCAGCCAGGGGACTGAGAGGCGTGGTCGGGGTGGTGGACGTGGCAGGTGACATCAATGTCGGGGATGAGATCGTGGTTGAGCTTTTTGAGGTTCCGAAATACGCTCTTGCCCCGGCGAGGGGCTAAACACCGAAACGTGTTCCGAGATAACCAATGATGTCCAACGACTCGTAGAGCCACAGCACCTGGGGACCCCGTTGAATACGCAGGCAAGGCACCGACGTTCTTCCGCCGCCTTCCATGAGTTCGCTTCTCGCATCGACGTCCAGCAGCGTGTCCCTGAACTCCAGATCGATTCCGTTGACCTCGAGAAACTGCCGCACCCGGTAACAGAAAGGGCAACTCTCATATTGAAATAACTGGTAGGTTTCGACCATATTCAACGGTGAGCCAGACGGTATACTAGCCTTGATTATTCATGAACAAGCTTCGCAGTATCGATCGAGACGCCGCGGCAATGCAACGGTAGTATTCTATTATCGGAGGGAATCAGGAGCGGCAGATGAAAGCCAAAATCGACACCAGGGTCACCCGCGCACGGACAACCATTTTCGCGTTCGCGGTTGTCGTCGTCGTGTTGATCATCGGTTACGGCACCCTGTACAGCACAGGTATCACGGAAGGTGAGTTTGTTGCGGGCGAACATTACCGGTTGATCGAAAATCCGCCTCGCCGCCGGCCGGGTGAAGCCATCAAGGTCACGGAATTTTTCTCCTACGGT
>JAPUJX010000504.1 GCA_027295975.1 Gammaproteobacteria bacterium | reverse complement strand
AAGAAGACGCTTGCCCGGGAGTCCGGCGTATTACGTTACGAATACTTCAAAGGCCAGAAAGAAAACTTTTACTATTGCCTGTTAGCTTTTGAAGATAAATGGGCCTTTTACCGGCACCAGAATTCTGCTCACCATGAGGGTCAAGATTTTGCCGATGTCCTCAAGAACATAGAACTCGAATATCTGGATCCGGTAGAAGAGGCATCGCCCCTGCCGCATACCCTTGACCCACCGTTGACGGAAAAAATGCCGGAAGCGATGAGAACGGCTCAGAGACTCTATCCAAGCCAGATTGCCGGCTGGTGGGTCAACCGAAAATAGGGAGCTTCTCCTAAGCTCTCTACCGGGTATACCCACCGGCACGTTTCGGGTATTGCCACATTTGCCTGAGGAAGCACTTTGCCAGGCGCTGCGGCTTAAGGTGCTCGAGGCATGCGCCGATTCAAATCGATCAAGCAGGCACAGCGATTTCTGAAGAGTCATGCAGCTGGATACAACCTATCAATCTACACAGGCATTCGCTTTGCAGAAGGTTTTTCAAGCTGTTTCGACTTCGTTGCTTCGCGACTTGAGATGCAGTTACGGCCTCTTAGTAGAGGAGGTGGAAGATATAGGCGCCCCCTCCTTGACTCGAGGGCTACCTCGCGCATTCGTTGTGACGGATGTCAGCGCATCTCTTCGATCGCCAGCAGCAGATACATGAACGCTGCCTGGGTGGGCGTCATCGGCTGATCGCCTGGCGTATCGAGCCAGGCGTCAACGAGAGTGGCGTGTTTATCAACTGCACTGATGACTTCCCGTTGCTCGGCGTTCGTGAGGCTGGCCACAACCATTCCCCGAAATACATCATCGCCTATGCCGAGGCGGACAGCCCACGGGACGAGACTCTGGAAAACAACGGGTACCTGCTCGGAATCGAGTTCTCGCCGGATCTCGTTCAGCGCGTAGTTGAAATCAAGCTGCTCGCTCTCTGTCAGCTTATCCGGTTCCTTACGTCGCTCAGCGGCGTCTATTTCGTCTTGTATCCAGGACCAAAGGAAGTTACGCGCGCGAATAAAGCCCTGGCGTATGACGTTGATGGCATTCACCGGCAACCCGTCGACCTCGAGTTCCTTCTGGATCGCAGCAATATCGATACCTTGACGCGCCGCGGCAACCCGTGCGCCATCCATGGCCTCCGACTCCGCACCCGTCTCTGCCAGCAGCGTCAGAATCAAGACCTCAACCTCGCTGTTGGTAGAGTCGAGTTGGGCTGCTCGTCGCAGGACTTCCAGGGCACCTGGCCGGTCGTCAGCTGAATCGAGGCTGTATCCCAGCGCGATCCAGTAGTTGATCTCACCCGGCTCGGCTGCTGCTGCCAGACGAAACTCTTCTGTGGCGCTCGCCAACACGACATCGTCAACGGATTCGTAATATTCACCAAACAATTCGATGCCACGGTCAAAGTGGCTACGGGCGTCAAATTCACCCACAGGCATCTCCCTATCCTGGATTCTCAATTCGCAACCAGACGGCTGACCGAACCCCGTCCCTCTTTGAATCAGTCATCTGATGTCCGCAAGGCCACTCTCGATCCCGCCTTTTGCCCAACCACGCCATGGCAGAGTAAAAAACCTGAATCCCGTTTTCGCCAGGTTGGCATCGATCTGAATGTCGTACATAGACAGACAAGGGAATACGAGGGGACTTGGGCAATCAATCGAATCCACAAGTACGACCAGATCCTTGAGGAACTAGAAGACGGAAGCATAGACGTGGTTGGCATCACGGCTTGGGGATGCTCTAGCTTAGCTAAGCTAGCCGTCTGTACTCCGCTCGCCGAGATCCGAAGCGCGAAACCGTACCTCGTCGCTGGCGAGAGCGGCGGCAGATTCCAGCACTTCCGTCAGCGCGATTTCAAAACTCTGCACCAGACTACGCAGGTCGTTGTGTTTGCCTTCCACCAGGGCGAGTTCGAGTTTTTTTGAGGCGACCTTCAGCCGCTGAGCGCCGAAGCTGCCTGCGACGCCGTGCAGGTTATGGGTCAGACGTTCGGCTTCGTTGAACTGTTGTGCACTGATGAACTCTCGGACCTTGGCACCGGCGTCGCCATAATAGCCACCGAAATCACCCATGAGTTTGATCATCAGCGGGACGTTTCCGTTGTGTCCGACAATGGCTTCGCCAAGGTCGATCCCGGGTAATCTCTGCTGTGGAAAATCTTCCAGGAACGACTCGACGTTTGTTTTTTCGACTTGATCGGATGCGCGTCGTTTCAGATCTCCGCGTTCCTCCGGCAGCAGGTGGGCGAGTTCGCCGAACAGTTCGTCGAAATCGATTGGTTTGGTGACGTAACTATCACAGCCAGCGTCCAACGCAGAAGCCTTGCGGGTTTCGAGCGCATCGGCGGAAACCGCGATGATGGGAATCTCGATGTGTTGTTCACGAAGCACGCGACAGGCTTCCAGGCCATCCATTTCGGGCATGTGAATGTCCATCAGGATAACGTCGTAAGAGTGCTCGGTGGCTTTGGCAACCGCCTCCCTGCCGTTCTGTGCGATATCGACGGTTGCGCCAGCCCGCTCTAGGAATTCCATTGCCAGCTGCTGGTTGATCGGGTTGTCTTCGGCTACGAGGATTCTGCGGTTTCGAAGCGCGGAGGTAATTCGGGTTCGTTTCCGCCCCGGGGTGGGCAGGGTGGTATTTTCGTCCGGGAGCAGCACCCTGGTGGAAAACGTGAAAGTGCTGCCTTGATCGG
Source organism: Gammaproteobacteria bacterium (assembly GCA_027295975.1). Lineage (GTDB taxonomy): Bacteria > Pseudomonadota > Gammaproteobacteria > Pseudomonadales > Azotimanducaceae > SMWK01. The sequence goes on along the minus strand of JAPUJX010000504.1, from coordinate 2,135 downwards.
GCGCCGATCTGACGGAAATGTCGCCCCCCATGATTTCGACCAACCGTTTGCAGATCGTCAGCCCGAGCCCGGTGCCGCCATAACGGCGAGTCGTTGACGTTTCCGCCTGCTCGAATGATTCGAACAGGCGGTTCTGGTGCTCTTCATCGATACCGATACCGGTGTCGGATACCGCAAATTCCAGAATGAACTCGGGAGCCAGGAACCGCTTGACACCCACCTCAACGCGGATCTCTCCCTGTTCGGTGAACTTTGTTGCATTGCCAACCAGATTAACGAGCACCTGTTGAAGCCGGAGCGGGTCGCCGACGAGGACTCCGTCTGCCGGGAACCCAGTGTGCTGAGCGGTTTGATTGTCGATGATGAGATCCAGCTTGCGTTTGCGAAGCTGCGTTCTGAAAAGCCGCTCCAACTCGGTCAGCATGTCGATCAGCTTGAAAGGCCGCTTCTCCAAGGTCAGCTTACCGGCTTCGATCTTCGAGAAATCCAGTACGTCGCTGACGATTCCCAGGAGGTTCTCTGCCGCTTTGCGAATGGCGGTCAGGTACTCGTGTTGTTTGCCTTCGAGCCCGGATTCCAGCGCGAGCTTGGAGAACCCGACGATTGCATTCATGGGCGTGCGGATCTCGTGACTCATGTTGGCGAGAAACTCGCTTTTCGCCTGGGTTGCGGCTTCGGCAATTTGCCGTTGCTTGTCGGCTTGTTCGCGATCAATGCGTCCTGAGATGTCGATGAGCGAGCCGTCGATGTAATCGCCTTGATCAGGGTCCTGGCTCAACCGCGCGGTTAGCGCCATCCAGAAGGTGCGGCCGTCACGAGCTACTCCTTGAGCCTCGAAACCGTTCAGCAGGTGCTGATCCTCGAGTTGTGAAATGAACTGTCCTGCCTGGCTCTTGTTGAGAAACACCCGATCGATGAGATCGCGATACTCGCTGAGTAAACTGGCGACGTTTTCGAACCCCAGGATCTCGGCAAGGGTGGGATTGGCGCTCAGTAACATGCCTTGCGCGTCGATTCGAAACAGACCCTCTATGGCGTTGTCGTACAACGCGCGGTATTCGACCTGAGTTGATTGCAGATCTGCGTAGAGACGGGCGTTTTCGATGGAAATTGCCGCCTGGGAGGCCAGCAGAGTGAGTATCTCGACGCGCTGCGCGTTGAACACACCAGTAAGCCAGCGATGCTCGAGGTAGAGAATCCCGGTGATCTCCCCGCGGTGGAGGATCGGCAGGCACAACACGCTCAAAGGCTGCAGGCGTCGTACATAGGGGTCTTGAGTGAATACATCCTCCAGGGTGGCGTCCGTCAGCACGAGTGCTTCCCTGGTGCGGCTGACAAACTGAACGATGCTTTCCGGCACACTGTCGGAAGCTTCCAACGGCACGGGTGGAATCAGTCTGCTGGTTGGCCCGCCATCCACGGAAGCCACGGCTTCCAGGTATAGACGTTCATCGTTGACGAGCAACATGCAGGCCTTCTGGGCGCCGGCGTGCTCCAGAGCGAGACGCAGGAGCTTGGTGAGCACCCGGTCGAGCATGACCTCCCCGGAGATCGCCTGGGCGGCTCTCAGCACCGTGGTGGTATCCAGAATGTGTTCGTTGAACTCGCTGCTTTCCATGCTGGCGCTGTTGGACCGGAAATCGCGCACGGTTAAATCTGCCAGATCGCCGACACTCAGTGAGTTTGGCGCCGACTTGCTCAAACCATCCTCGAGGTACGCATGAAAGTTACGTTCCAGTTGGTTTGCCTTGGCGATCGCACCCCATCGCAGATACGCTTGAAAAGCATTGCGGGCAAATAGTTTGGCGAAGTCGGTTCGACCATTGGCTTCACAGGCTCGCGCGGCGAGCTCGTACGCCAGTGCCTCGTCGTTGGCGAGACCCAGGTTACGCGCTCGCTTCGCGGCAAATTCGTAGTGTTCGAGGGCTTGAGTAACTGCCCCGCGCTGCCAGGCGAGTTCGGCCTGCAGCATCGCGAGTTTGGGCTCGGCGTGTACCGCGCCCTGGGCGTTCCAGCGCTGTAATCGTTTAATAGCCTGGTGCACCAACCGTGACCCCTGGAGTCCCGTCTTCAAATGAACGAGTGCTTCTGCAAATACGAACAGGACATTCAGCGGTGAACTCGCCAGCGCTCTG
>JAPUJX010000503.1 GCA_027295975.1 Gammaproteobacteria bacterium | reverse complement strand
GCCTTCTGAGCATACGTTCCCGTGGACACTTCAACCGCACTTTGCCGCCTCTGGATAGCAGTGAACAGGCGTTAATAGAGTATCTGAACTACGGGTTGGCACTGGCGGGTGTGGCCATCGTGTTTTTCGTCTTCAGACGGCGCATGCAGGGCGCAAGGTTGAAACATGAAACCTGGTTGGCCGGAGGTGTTGCATGAACAGTCGATTATCGATGCTGCTGATTGTCGCGGGCGTACAGTTACTGATCGTTGCGGGTTTACTGCTTGCTTCCACTTCGGATTCGAGTGGGGAAGCTGATTTGTTTCTGAGCTTCGACAGCGATCTGATCGACCGAGTAATGCTCGACGATGGCGATGGGCTTGAGCTTTCGCTCGAAAAGTCTGATGACGGTTGGTCATTGGACGGCCGTGTACCCGTGGATGAGGAAAAGATGGCGGAGGTGCTGAGCAAACTGCAGAACTTGAAGCGGCCTTGGCCTGTGGCTACAACAAGTGCGACGCAAGACCGGTTTGAGGTGAGCGATGAGAAACACCAGCGCCACGTTCAGCTTTATGCGAATGACGAACTCGTTGCCGATTTTTTTCTGGGAACCTCGCCCGGCTATCGACGGGTGCATGCGCGCGAGGTCGGCGCCGATGATATCTTCAGCATAGACTTTTCGAATTACGAGATACCATTGAGCGTCGATGGTTGGTTGGACAAGACACTGCTCGGTGCCAGGGGTGAGGTGACGGAAGTGGCGCGGGAGGGAGCGTGGCGGATCAACAAAGGTGAGGAAGGCTGGTTGCTCGATGATGCCGCCGCGGACCAGGACGCGGCCGATAGGCTGGCAGGGCGATTTGCCGAGTTGCGCGTTATGGGGGTACTGGATGATGCCGATGGTACGGCGACCACCGCCGAGGGCGTTGAACATCGAGGGACCTACCGGATAAACGATGCGGATGGGGAGCAACGGATTGACGTTTTCTATCGAAGCGAAGAAGACGACTACCTGGTACGCAGCGACCGGGTGGTTGGTATTTTCACCCTGGCAAGTTACCTGGCCGAACAGATTGTGATCGAAAGCGGGGATCTGCTTCCGGAAACCGAAGATTCTTCGCTTTGATCGATTTATACACCTGGGCAACACCCAATGGGCGCAAGGTATCTATTGCGCTGGAAGAGTTCGGGCTCGATTACCAGGTCCACGCGGTGGATATCACCCGGGGAGACCAGCACGACCCGCAATTCCTCGAGATCAGTCCCAACGGAAAAATCCCTGCGGTTGTGGATCGCGAAGAAGGTCGTAACCTGATGGAATCGGGTGCAATCCTCATGTACCTGGCAGAAAAATACGATGGATTCCAGGGGGATGACAGGTGGCAAACCCTCGAATGGCTCATGATGCAGATGGGTGGCGTAGGCCCGATGTTAGGCCAGGCACACCACTTTCTCCGCTTCAATCCCGGCAAAGCGCCTTATGCCGAGGAGCGATACGCGGCCGAAGCGAAACGACTGTACAGCGTACTCGACAAGCGGTTACGGGACAGGGAATATCTATCCGGCAGCTACTCCATTGCCGACATGGCTACATGGCCGTGGATTTCCCGGTATGAATGGCAAGGCATAAACTGGGTGGATCATCCGCATTTATTGCGCTGGTACCTGGCTGTTGCCGAACGTCCGGCGGTGCAACGGGGTTACAATGTGCCGAAGTTCGTCAATGAGATCCCGATCCCGTAATGGGGCGGGACCTGGCGTGCATTCAGGACGAGTTCATTCAGGACTACTAACATTCGTTCGATGAAGTGGCTGATCTCAGGGATGCTTGTACTTTCCAGCACCGTCGTGCAGGCGGCGACGTTTAAGTACGAGGCGTACATCGCGGGGATAAAGGTAGGGCATGCCACCATTCATGTCGATTGGAACGAAGACTCCTACGAGGTCTCGGGATCCGCACACACGGATGGGCTGGTGGATACCTTTGGCAGCTGGCACACGCGTTTCACGGCAACGGGCAAGTTTGTCGCGGGTATCGCTCAACTCATCGAATACCGATACATCGAAAAGGGCGATCACAAACACCGCGACGTTACGGTTCGTGACGGTGAATTGCGGGTGATAAAAAACGGCAAGGATCGAGGGCTTCGACCGGCTTTCCCTGGAGTTGACGTGCTGACAGCTCTGTATATCGCGCCACGCTGCATACCAGAGCAGCAACTTCACTCCGGCCGCCACTTTTATCTCCTCAAACGGGTGGGGCAGGATTCGGACGTCTGCCGTTATGAGGTCACCGACGATGACGGAGACAGTTACCGCGCCGACATCGTTTATGGCGAACGTGAGAATCTCACCGTCCCGCTGAGCATAACCCTCAGCGGTCTGTTGACCGGACGGTTGGTGCTGGTGGAGGGCGAACGGTAGAATCTCTCCTTTTGGCGAATACTCACCAAGGGAGAGAGACGAGATGAGGGAAGCATGGATCATCGATGCGGTCCGTTCGCCGCGCGGGCGCGGAAAACCCGGCGTCGGCAGCCTGAGCCACATTCATCCCCAACGTTGTCTGGCACAGGTTCTCAATGCACTCAAGGACAAGGTTGGGTTCGACCCGGCGGACATCGAAGACGTAATAGCCGGGTGCGGCTCCGGGAGCGGCGATCATGCTCACGACATTGCCCGCATGTCGGTGCTGGATGCGGGATGGCCATTAACCACTACCGGGGTAACTCTGCATCGATTCTGCGGCAGCGGCCAACAGGCAGTCAGTTTTGCCGCCATGGGTGTGCTGTCGGGTCATCAGGAAGCGGTTATCGGAGGCGGCGTCGAATTCATGTCCCGCTATGCGCCAATTCATGCGAAAGGATTTCATGCCAACAACGAACACCTGCACGACATGCACCCCCAGGTGCCGCAAGGTATTTCGGCAGATCTGATCGCCACCATCGAGGGTTTCAGCCGCGAGGATGTAGACGCCTATGCGGTGGAAAGCCAGACGCGTACGGTGCGATCGATCGAGGAAGGCCGCTTCGACGGAGCCCTGGTGCCAATCTTGAATGACGATGGAACTGTTGCTCTCGGCCGGGACGAGCACCCACGCCCGGGCACGAACCTGGAGAGTCTCGAGGGGCTGAACCCATCTTTTGCGGCGATGGGTAATGCGGATGTCGAGGGTTATGACAAAACGTTCAACGAGATGGCAAAAGAAGTTTATCCGGAAGTCAGCGAGATTAATCACGTGCACCATGCGGGAAATTCCTCGGGGGTCGTGGACGGCGCGAGCGCCGTGCTGGTAACAAGCTCGGACTATGCCAGGGCTCACGGGTTGAAACCGCGTGCTCGAATACGCATGACGGCTACCGCTGGAACCGAGCCGCTCATCATGTTGACCGCGCCTGCTCCAGCGGCTGAGCGGTGCCTCGAGAAAGCCGGAATGACCAGAAACGATATTGATCTCTGGGAAATAAACGAAGCGTTTGCGGCCGTGGTTCTCAAGTTCATGAAGGAGATGGAAGTTGATCACGGTGTGGTCAACATCGATGGTGGTGCGATTGCGCTGGGTCATCCAATTGGCGCCACAGGCGGCATGTTGATCGGAACCGCGGTGGATCAACTCGAGCGGGAAGACAAATCAACCGCCCTCATTGCCATGTGCACGGGCGGCGGAATGGGTACTGCCACAATCATCGAACG
>JAPUJX010000502.1 GCA_027295975.1 Gammaproteobacteria bacterium | reverse complement strand
GCTTAGTTCCATTTCCCGCTTGAACTCATCCATCATTCCTTCTTCATTGGGATCGAGCAACCCGTCGGAGACCACCACATTGTGGGCCAGGCCCAGCAGAGCCTCGCGTTGGTCTTCAGTGAGGGACGACAACCACATCGTTCGTCAACCCGGGAGAAGCGGGACAACAAGGCTGGTGATCATGATGATCATGGCGAGCCAACCCCAGCCGATGAAAGCCTTCATGACCAGGCTTTGCGCAAAAAAATCTTCAATCAGAACCTTCACGGCACTCACGACTCCTTGCTGATGGCAGATCAGTCCCCAAGTTTAATCGAAATTCAGCGGGTTCCCCAGATGATTGGCGTAAAGGTCGTGGGTATCGGAATCGGTGATATGTACCCAGATCCGCGAACCACATACCAGCCCTCTCGAATCGGAGATATGCACAACCCCGTCAACCCCGGGCGAATCACCTCTGGTACGGGCGACCGCACCATCCGGGCCTACTTCGTCAACAAGTACCTCCAGGTCCAGGCCACGTTTATTTCGAAGCTTCCGCGCGCTGATACGACCCTGGATTTCCAGCAGGATTTCCTGCCGATCGAGTTTGACGGCCTCCTCCACGGGATCCGGTAACTCGTTGGCCGCGGCACCATCCACAGCCGAATAGGTAAAACAACCCACTCTGTCGAGTTGTGCTTCTTCGAGAAAATCGAGAAGCCGGGTGAAGTCCGCATCCGTTTCGCCGGGGAAGCCGACAATAAATGTGCTGCGTATCGTAAGCTCGGGACAAGTCTCCCGCCAGGCACGGATCCGTTGCAGCGTATTGTCAACCGCACCGGGGCGACGCATCGCCTTGAGGATGGCAGCATCCGCATGTTGTAAAGGTACATCGAGATACGGCAGCAAACGACCTTCGGCCATCAGTGGAAGCAACCGGTCAACGTGCGGGTAGGGATATAAATAGTGCAATCGAACCCACGGCACCATGTGTCCGAGTTCGATGCACAATGTTTCCAGGTTGGTAAGGTAGTCCCGACCGTTGAAACGGTCTTTGCGATACCCCACATCGACCCCGTAGGCGCTGGTATCCTGCGCGATGATCAATAATTCCTGGACGCCGCTGGCGGCAAGCCGTTCCGCCTCTCTCAGTACCCCGCCAATCAATCGAGAGCGAAGTTTGCCGCGCATGCTCGGGATGATGCAGAAGCTGCAGCGGTGATTGCATCCTTCGGCAATCTTCAGATAAGCGTAATGGGCCGGGGTGAGTTTCAGATCCGGGTCCCTCATCAGCGGCTCCGAAAGTTCGACGACCGGGCTCGGGGTAGTTGCGTTCACGGCGGCAACAACTTCCGCGGTTGCCTGGGGGCCGGTTATGGCGAGCAGGTCCGGAAATCTCTCGCGGATTTGCGCTTCCCTGACACCGAGGCATCCCGTTACGATGACCCGTGGGTTGGATCTCAGCGCCGCCGCGATGGCATCGAACGATTCCTCTACGGCACTATCGATGAATCCACAGGTGTTGATCACCACCACATCGGCATCGGCAAGGTCTGCAACCGTCCGGTGCCCAAGCGCATTGAGGTTCGTCAAGATTTCTTCGGAATCCACCAGCGCCTTGGAACATCCGAGGCTGACAAATCCCACTTTTCCGGCCATGGTTCGCTCATGTGTGTCAACGGCGGCGCATTCTATCGAAAAGGTCGCAACAATTTCATCCCGAGCCCGAAAATTGTCCATGACGAGGTATTTACCGCTATCGGCGTTCGCGGTAGCGAACTCATGAATCGTCCGGGCTAGAATTCGCCGGTGCCCCAAGCCTTCGTTCATCTCGACCAGACGCTTTTGCAGGCGTGCGCCGATTCTCTCGTCCTGACACCCAACGAGCGGTTGCGCCGCGAGTTGTTACGCGGTTATGCCCTGCATCGGCAAAACAGCGGCGAGCACGCCTGGCCAACCCCTCGAATATTCAGTCTCAACACATTCCTGGAACGGCGTTATGTACTCGCACGCCAACGAGATCCCGTTTTGCCCACCTTGTTGTCCAGCGAAGCGGAATCGCTTCTGTGGCAGCGTATCGTTCCCCCTGAAACACGGCAACTCGTTAGGCTGGCCGGTGGCGCCTGGCAACTGGCTATCGGCTGGGGCATCAAATTAGACGAACGGAACTTCTCCCACACGGACGACGCCCGCAATTTTCTCGCATGGGCCCGCCAGGCACGTCGCGAGCTGCAAGAGACCTCGTCCATCACCCGGGCCGAACTTCCCGAGATGTTGAGCGAGATTGCGCAACCACCTCCGGAAGCACTCACCTGCATCGAGTTCGAAGCCCTCCCACCAGCGCAACTGGCCTACCTCGATCAACTGGAGGCCATGGGCTGTCGAATCGAGCGGCGCCGGGTCAAAACAACCCGTTCGGCACCGCCAAAGCGGGTGGAACTGGCAACCGAGCGCGATGAAGTTAATGCTTGTGCACAGTGGTGCAGAACCATTCTGGAATCCGCCGGCGATGTGCGGATCGGGGTGGTAATCCCCGACCTCGGTAATCGTTACCACGGGGTAGCGCGTCAATTCGGCGCGGCATTAAATCCGGATGGCGATACGAACCTTTACGATCTTGGCGGAGGTACCTGCCTGGCTGACCAACCCATATGGTCAATTGCCCATCGCTGGCTGAGGTTCTGTTTTCTGCACCAGCCACACGAGAACGTCAGCCGCCTGCTCACATCCCCTTATCTCGATCTTCCGGCAATCAAACATTTCCCGGCAACGCTTCCCGACAGGTTTTCAATTCACACATTGACGCGAAAGTTGAACCGCGAGCAGATTGATGGGCGTTATTTCGACATCGACAAGCGGGTTGAGCAAACTCGGGGCGAGCACGCCTTCTCCGGGTGGGTGCGGCACTTTCTGGATGTACTCATCCTGAGCGGTTGGAGCGCGGTCACCGCAGGCAGCAC
>JAPUJX010000501.1 GCA_027295975.1 Gammaproteobacteria bacterium | reverse complement strand
CGATTAGGCTGGGTTCAATAGCTGCTTTCCACCCGGAAGCGGCTATACGAAAAGCGTAAAATTCAGCGGCGCGTATAGCTGCTTTCGGCCAATAGCGGCCATTCGTGAGATAAGAAAACGCCGCCGTAAGATGGCTTGTTTGAAGAAATCCATCATTCAAACGATCGGCTGCTATAAACTCAGCGGCACGGTATCTTTCGTCCTGCAGGCAGGAATTGGCCTAAAATTCAGGTGTGGCGGGGAAGAATTCTGACGTGGGTGGCAAAAATCGGTGAAATTTCGCAACGATCCGGTAGACACGTTGAATTAACGGCACTCTCAAAAAGCGTGTATTTATGCCAAAATAGCATTTTTATTACCTATACTCGTCTCGCCATGTTCACAATGAGATTACGCTTCATCTTTCCCCCTTTTCCGCGCAGGCTGTGGGTCGTGGGGCTCCTCAGCCTAGTTGTGCCGGTTGGCTTGGCCGGCTGCAGCGAGGCCGACGGAAGCGACGGCGGAGCCAAGGATGGCGTTGATTCCGGGACCGGGGACACGTCATCGGAGGGCGTCGATTCCGGGATCGGGGGGGCGTCCACGTGTATTCGCGCCGGCGGCCCCTTCCACGTCCCGCCGGTGCTCGCCGGCACGGCGGCGAACGGGAAGATGAATTTCGACCTCGTCATGCAGCGCGGTACGACGGAGTTCGTCTGCGACAAGCCCACCGACACGATGGGATACAACGGGAGCTTTCTCGGCCCGACTCTGATAATGAACCGGGGTGAAGTGGTCGTAATCGACGTGAAGAACGAGATCGGGATGAACACGACGACGCACTGGCACGGCTTTCACGTGCCGGCCGCCATGGATGGCGGGCCGCACCAGATGATTCCACCCGACACGACCTGGAGCCCGACCTTCACCGTACTCAATCGAGCGAGCACCTACTGGTACCATCCCCACCTGCATCCCCACGACGGGATTCGAGACCCATCCGGGACGTCGGGACAGGTGTTTCGCGGTCTCGCGGGCCTGATCATCGTTCATGACGACGAGAGTAGGCAGCTTGCGCTCCCCCAAGAGTACGGCGTTGACGATCTTCCCGTCATCATCCAGGACCGCTCGTTCAAACCCGATGGATCGTTCCTGGAGTTCCCCATACGTAGGCCAGTACCGGCCGCTCCAGGTGGCGGACCACCCGGGGGGTTCGAGTTCCCGGTAAGAAAGGGGGACAAGTTCCTCGTGAACGGCGTCGTCTCGCCGGTGCTAAAGACCCATGCGCAGATGATCCGGTTTCGGGTCCTGAACGCCTCCAACCTTCGCACCTACAATCTGGGCTTCAGCGACAACCGGACGTTTCACCAGGTCAGCTCGGACGGCGGCCTGCTGGAGGCCCCCGTGCCCCTTACGAGGTTGGTCGTCGCCGTGGCGGAGCGCATGGACATCGTGGTGGACTTCGGTAACGACGAAGGCGGGAGCATCCAGCTAAGAAGCTTCAACTCCGAACTCGAACAAGGAATCTTGCCCGCCGGGCTTTCCGATGATTATGATCGGACGGACTTCGACATTCTTGCGATCGACATCGGTCCCCCGACGGCGAACCCCGTTCGCTCGCTGCCGACGTCCCTTACTACGATCGAGCCCATTCCGGCAAAAGAGGCGGTCAACTACGATGATCCCCGAACCTTCACCCTGTCGATGATCCCAAAGTTCATCCCACCGGAGGCCCCGCAGACTGTCGACTTCGTCATGATGATCAACGGCAAGTCCATGGACATGCAGCGCATCGACGACACGATCCACCTGGGCGACACGGAGGTATGGGAGATCACGCACGCTACTCGCATGATGCACCCGTTCCACGTGCATGGGGACTCGTTCCAGCTGCTGTCTCGAACCGCCGCGGATGGCAGCGACATCCCCATTCCGGAGAACGAACGGGGATGGAAGGACACTGTTCGTGTCCTCCCCAATCAGAAGGTTCGCATCGTTAAACGGTTCGAGGACTTCGCGGATCCGGTGCTCCCTTATATGTATCACTGTCATCTCCTCGACCACGAGGATGCCGGGATGATGGGACAGTTCGTAGTCGTAACACCCTGACGGCGCGGTCAATCATCAAATCCATATCGCTAACGCAAAGGAAAGTACAAAACCTGTGATTAGCAGGCTAGACTGGAGAAAGCATGGGCAGAAAAGTATCTCTTAGAAATAGGCTCAAGTGGTCCCATATGCTCTGACGACGCACAATTTTTAAAGTAGCGCACGACCCTATGGAAGGGAATGACGGACGTTACAACCCCAAGGATTTCCGGGCTAGCAGGTATTCTATGGAATGGGCCCAGGCTCTAGCATATTTCTGGCAGGTCACGGTGCCGCAGTCCGCCTTGAAATCGACCCAGCTGGCGGATGGCAAGGCGCCCTTGTACTGAAGGCGTCATCCGGCACAAAACATATTGCTTAAACAAAATCCCAACAACGGAGGAATCGTGATTGACAACAAGTTATCACGACGCGCACTACTCATTCGCGCCGTTCAGTTACCAGCGATGGGCGCAACACTGATGGCCATCAATGCCTTTGGCGAAAAGGCCGACCTGCTATGTGCCGACCCGGACGTGTTGAGCGAGTCCGAAATGGGATTACGCCGTTCGCTTGGCTACCTCGAGGTGTCGGACGACCCGGACAAAACCTGCTCTGTCTGCGCATTCTTCAGGCCGGGCTCAGAGGATGGTTGCGGCAGGTGCCAATTGTTTCAAGGCGGCCCTGTCAGCCCTGGTGGTCGCTGCGCATCCTGGAGTGAAATTTCGTAAGCAAATGGCCAAAGCGCTTCATGATTGTCTCCATTCAATGTGCAGCACGGCCTGTTTCCAGGCCGCGCTTATGGTCCATGCAAGTAGACCGCTTACTCAAAATTATACCGTACCTGGACGCCCAGGGTTCGCGGTGCACCAGGGAACAACAATACGCCAAAGGCGTCGGTAAAAAATGAAGTGAGCACATACTCTTCATTGGAAAGGTTGCGGCCGAAGACATTGATGCTGAAAGTGCCCGACGGTGAGTACCACGAGACGTTGGCGTTCCACAGCGTATAGCCAGGCGTCATCAGCACATTGCCGAACTGGGTGTGGTTGAAGTCACTAGTGTAGGACATGGAGCCGCCCAACACAATTGAACCGCTGTTACCACCACTCAGCGGGATGGCGTAGTTGGCAGAGACATTGCTCGACCACTCTGGCGCGCGGGGCAGCGAGTTTCCTATGATATCTTGCGGTCCACTGACAAATGAGGTCGGATCGAAGACCGTGGTACCGGTAAATTCAGTGATCTCAGAATCGTTGTAGGCGACACTGGCGCGAATGGTAAAATTATCGGCCGGCGCCCAATCAACGGCGAGATCGAATCCTTTCACTTCCACCTTGTCCAGGTTTTCTGTTATCGGGCCAGTAGCGAACTGCAAGGTGATCTGCATATCGGT
>JAPUJX010000500.1 GCA_027295975.1 Gammaproteobacteria bacterium | reverse complement strand
TATCCACGACGACATCGCATCGAAATCGAAGGTGAGGCAAACGCTAATCGACATCAATCCCTCCCGGTGGACCGCGTTTTTCGGCGAGCAGCGTCTCAATGTCGTTGGCGATGGTATCCGCATGCAGAAAGGAGACGCTATAGATGTTGCGAATCCGTTTCTGTTCATCGATCAGGAAAACCCGAAGCAAGTGTGACATGGTGCCAAGGTAACGCCCCTCCTCGTCATAGTCTTTGATCACCCATTGACCATAGTTAGAAAGTATCGGCGCGAGCGCTGCAACTGAGGCCGTAGTGAGAAACTGCCAGTCGAACCCCGGTTGCCTGAAATTTTCCGCGTAACTGGCCATCACCTGAGGCGTATCGAACTCGGGATCGAAGCTGATGCTGACCAACCGGGCACGTTTTTTCAGTCGAGGAGATTTACCGAGACGGTCCTGTACTTTTTTTAGAACGAAGGTCGCCAATGGGCATCCGTTGATATCACTACAAGTGGTGAAGATGAAACTCATCACGACAACCTTGTCGCCGAAATAGTCGTGCAGGGTGTGTTCGTCACCCTGGGCGTCCAGTACGGCTCCGGCGGCCGCCATGCCTAACGACGGAAGTCCATAACTCCCGGCGGGCGGCGGGACAAACTCCAGATCGGCATAACCGGGAGCCAACACTACCGGTTCGGGATGTCGTTCGTGTTCAGCCGTGTACGCGGTCGAGCAGACCGACAGCGCGGCGGTTACCGCCGCCATCCATGCGCATCTCCGCCAGGCGATTTTCGCGACCTCGACGGACGATCCTCGCGGCTTCAGCGAACGATTTCGCTGCTTCAGCGGGCGACTTCGCTGTTTCAGCGGGCGACTTCGCTGCTTCAGCGAACGATTTTGCTGCTTCAGCGAACGCTCACCCGCTCCGGCGCGCGTTTGCCGTAAAGCGCGTATGCACCGAAACGCATCTGGTGCGGAGATCCCAGATCCGCTTCGATGAAATCGAGGCTGAATCTCGGTGTCAGCTTGACTCCGTCCCACCCGTAAAGCTTGAAGTACTGAACGTCCAGATCGGTCGCCGAACTGCCTTTGTCCCAGTTAGCCAGGAGCGACGATGTGAAATACACCCGCTCACCGTCCCAACTTTGCGACACCATGTTGATCTGTTCACCCAGCTGTTGCTCGAAGACCTGAGTCGGTGCATGAGGATCACGGATGTCGAACAATCTGACCTTCCCGTCGTTCCATGTGTTCACCCACAGATGGGCATCGTCCGATGAGATGGAGATGTCTACCGGCAGGGGAATTTTTGACGCGTCCCCAATGTCCGCCACCGCCTCGGCTTGCCACTCTCCCGCGTCGTCCTCATAGATCAGAAAGATCTTCGAGGTAAGCGCCGTGGTCGTGAAGCAGTAGTTGCTCTGTGAACCCCAGGCACAACGAATTTCCAGAGGAGCGCCCGGTACATCGAGAATCTTCTTCGGCGTGCGCGCGTGCAGATCCCAGACAACGACGGTATTTCCAAACCGTTTCATCGCTTCGCCGTCAGCCATCATCGCCCCCATGTTCATCATGTAGTTGTTCCAGCCCGTGAACGAGGAGGTGAGCATCAGGTTGCGGCGTGGCAGTACCCGCACATCGTAACCGTAACCATCGGCGAAGTTACCCGATTTGACGGCTCCTCCCAGATCGTCGTCGGTAGGCATCCAGTAGGTGGCGACATATTCCCCGGCATTCGTGTATTCCACCATACCGGTCCTGCCTCCGTGATCCCGATTGTTGGATAAACCGGTCAACATCATCCTTCCGGGCAACGCATAGCTGGTATGCGGGCCCACGACACCACCGGATTTCGATACGAAATCGTCGATGATTTTGTGTAACGCGGGCGCGCCGGGGTTGGTATGTACGTCGAATATGAAGATTTTGCTCGTGTCGAGCCCGGACGCCCAGAGGTATCGACGATCATCCGTGAAACCCGAATGATGGGCTTCGTTTCGGCCACCCACCGAAACCGAACTCACTACCTGGCCATAGTCGGGCGAACCCGGATTGACGTCCACGGTGACGAGTTTGTCCTGCTCGTCGCCTACGCCTTCCATGCCTAAAGTCCAGATGTAGACAAAATCTTCCTGGCCGACAATTTTCGCCATATATGGCGACATGCAGGTTTCATCGGCCCAGACAGCGTTCAAACCAAAAAACAGAGCAGCAACGGCAGTGACTAGCGATCGAATGGCCATCAGGTCCCCCTTTTTATCTTCCGCGGCGTATCTTCTGCGGCGCACAGGCTATGCTACACCTGCCGGTCCATGGTGGCAGCATCAATGTTCAATCGGGGTACAACGCGGTTTTCTCGAGGTAGGCGGCGTGCTTTCGCAGTAGCCGCCGGGTTTTCCAGTCTGGCGGCGGCGGTGATGGTTCTCGGGCAACCGGCTGCTACTTTCGAACGGATCGGGCAGGGTGATACCCGCATCCACTACGATTCCACCGGTTACAAGTCAGATTCGAAGAGCCTGGCAACGCTGAGGGGTGAAGCCGTCGACCTCATGGGTCTATTCGACTCGCCGCCGTTGGGATTGCCGCCGATGGCCGATACCCAAAACATCACAGCCCCTATCGTGGCGCTGGGAAGGCGGCTGTTTTTCGACCGCCGACTGTCGTTCAACGGTACGTTGTCGTGCGCAATGTGTCATATCCCCGAGCAGGGATTCACCCAACACGAACTCTCCACACCCGTCGGTATCGAAGGTCGCTTCGTCAAACGCAACGCCCCGGCGTTATACAACGTGGCCTACCGCCAGACGCTGTTTCACGACGGACGCGAAGATTCGCTGACTCGACAGATCTGGGGGCCGTTGCTCGCTCCGAACGAAATGGGTAACCCCTCGATGGGGAGCGTTCTGAACAGACTGGAGCAAACAGGCGAGTACACTGACGATTTTATCGCCGCTTTCGACACAGATATCAATGTGCTGGTTCTGGGCCAGGCGATAGCCGGATATCAGCGCGCGTTATTGTCCGCGAACTCTCCATTCGATCGCTGGTATTACGGTGGCGAATCCACGGCCGTAAACGCAACCGTAAAACGCGGCTTTACGGTTTTCATGAACAACGACTGCGTTTCCTGTCATCAACTGGATGACAACGGTGCGCTGTTTCAAGACGGTGAGTTTCACGATACCGGGGTTGGCTACTTCGATTCCCTCGTACGCACTCGGGAACCCCAGCGTCTGCAGGTAGCGCCCGGGGTTTTCATCAACGTCGACACCGATGTGTTGCCGCCGCGCCTCAGCGATCTGGGGCGGTATGAAGCCACCGGAATTTCGGCGGATCGGTGGAAGTACAGTACGCCGAGTCTGAGGAATGTTGCGATTACCGCCCCCTACATGCACAACGGGGCGTTCGGATCCCTTTCCGCGGTGATCGAGTTTTACGCCGAAGGCGGTGTGCCCCATGAAGGACAGGACGAAAGGATTCGACCGCGAGATCTTTCCGGACGGGATAAGGCCGATCTCGTTGAATTCCTCCAAAGCCTGACGGGTTCAAACGTAGATGCACTGGCCGCCGATGCGCGAACCACGCCGATTGGCGACTACTAGCCGTGCTTTCCAGAGAGGAATCGAACATCTATCCTCACCTGGTGTCCTAGAACGTCAACAGGCAGAGGTTCCATGAAAATTGCCGTCGTAACGGGTACCAGCACCGGCATCGGCCTCACAACCAGCTTGCATCTGGCACGCAATGGATATCGCGTGTTTGCCGGTATGCGCAACCTCGGCAAAGCGGATGCACTGCAGTCGGCCGCATCGGCGGAAAACCTTGCCATCGAAGTCATCCAACTCGATATCTGTGATCCTGACTCGGTGATGCAGGCGTTTGCGTCCGTTCAGGAAACGGGAAGCATCGACGTGTTGATCAACAACGCCGGCATCGGCGGCGCCGCACCTCTGGAATTGACACCGGAGATTGAACATAAGCAGATGTTCGAAACCAACTACTTTGGCGCGGTGCGGTGTATTCAAGAAGTTGTGCCCTCGATGCGGGAGCGTGGGACGGGTTGCATCGTGAACATCACCTCTGCCGTGGGGTTGTTGGCGACACCCAACCAGATAGCCTATTCCGCATCCAAATGGGCGCTGGAGTGTCTGGGTGAAGCCCTCGCGCACGAGGTCTATCGGTTCGGGGTGCGAGTGGTCAACATTGAACCCGGTGTGATCATGACCAACATTTTTGAGAATTCTGCCGAGCAAACCCGCTACGATAAGGCGTCGCCATATCAACCCATCATGCGGCGCAATGGGAAGGTGTTTGCGGCGGGGTTCAAACGGGCGGTGGCGCCAGACCTGGTTGCCGAGGTTATTCTCAAAGCGATTACGACGGAGGATTACAAGCTCCGCTGGCCGGTAGGCCCGGATGCGGAAGGGATGATGGCGGCGAGACATCAACTGGCTTCGGAAGAGTGGATCAGGATGGGCGACGATCTGAGCGACGCTGAATACAACTCGAAATTCAAAGAATATTTCGGGGTCGAGTTGTAGTTATCCAGTCAGCTTTCGAGTTCCTGGAGTATTTCCACGCGGTGTTCGTCCAGCCGAGGCGGTGGGCTGAGATCTTTTCTCGCGTATACGTCGCCCGTGAATGATACCGTTCGCAACCC
>JAPUJX010000050.1 GCA_027295975.1 Gammaproteobacteria bacterium | reverse complement strand
GTTACTGAAGGCACCGGAGTTCTACAATTAACCTTCACAACTTATGAGCCTGAAAATTATCGGTGCGGGATTTGGTCGCACGGGCACAACGTCTATGAAAGAGGCTCTGGAGCTTCTTGGCTACGATAAGTGCCATCATATGCGGGAGGTTATGTCGAGCGGCAAACAAGTCGATATGTTTGATCGAATATCGCGAAACGTCGAAGTTGATTGGGACGAGGTTTTCGAGGGGTTTGAGGCTGCCGTGGATTGGCCTGCGGCGGCCAGGTACAAAGAACTCGTGGAAAAGTACCCGGAAGCGAAGGTCATCCTGACGGCGCGCGATCCCGAGGCATGGTACGAAAGTACAAAGGAAACGATCTACGCCCTCTCCAACGGTATTCCGCCACTGATCTCCCTGTTGATACCGCGTGCACGCAAAATAATGGCCATGGTACAGCGACTGATCTGGGAAGGAGTATTCGATGGGCGTTTTGAAGAAAAGCAACACGCCATCGAGGTCTACGACAAAAACGTCGCGGAAGTTATCGCAAATGTACCAGCCAATCGACTGTTGGTGCATTCCTCAAAAGATGGTTGGCAACCGCTCTGCGAATTTCTGGAGAGGCCAATACCAAGTCAACCCTACCCACACTCTAATGAAAGCACGGTGTTGAAGCGGGTTATCGTCATTGCAAAAGTTCTCAATGTTTTACTTTGGACCCTGTTGCTCATTGCCGGGGCTGAACTCGCCTATTCAATTTACAGTGCGACCTGATCAACCTCATAACGCAGTAATGTCCGACCCTGCCTGTCAGTACTTTTTTACTCTTCCAGACTGATGGCCGCTCGTGGACAGACTTTGACTGCGCGTTCCACTCTGGCGCGCAGTTCCTCGGGGATTTCGTCCAGCACGGTATAGGAACGATCGTCCTCTCTGACTTCAAATACTTCCGGTACGTTGTCCATGCACTTGGCATGTCCTTCACACAGTGAGTGATCGACAATCGCCTTCATGAAAGGCTCCTTTCATATGTCATCAATATTCCATTTCTAGCTCGCAGCCCGTACCAACATTCGTTTGATCCCGCCCACATGTAAGCTGCCCGCAACCAGTTCCGGTTCGCTGGCGAGTTCCAGCTTTGGCAACACACCTAACAGCGCATGAAAAATTGCGCGCATCTCCCAGCGCGCGAGGTGCGCGCCCAGGCAGAAATGTTCGCCGAAACCGCCAAACGCGAAGTGATCGTTGGGGTCACGAGTTATGTCAAATTTATACGGGTCTGGAAAAACGTCTTCGTCGCGATTGGCTGACGGG
This sequence comes from Gammaproteobacteria bacterium, assembly GCA_027295975.1. Taxonomy (GTDB): domain Bacteria; phylum Pseudomonadota; class Gammaproteobacteria; order Pseudomonadales; family Azotimanducaceae; genus SMWK01. The sequence goes on along the minus strand of JAPUJX010000050.1, from coordinate 1,843 downwards.
TACCACATAACCAGCGATTCGCCTTTTCGAATGGTTTGCCCGCGCAGCTCCAGGTCTTCGGTGGCGGTACGTTGGAACTGGATGACCACCGATGTCCAACGCAAAATTTCTTCGACCGCCGAAGGGACTAGTTCAGGCTCTGCAACCAGCCGTTCGAGTTGGTCGCGATTCTCGAGTAATACCTTGATACCGCCCGTTATCGAATTCCGCGTGGTTTCGTTACCCGCGGCAACCAGCAAGGTGAAATAACTGGAGATCTCACGCGGGGTGAATTTCTTCCCATCGATCTCGGATGACATCAGCTTGCTGAGCAGGTCCGCTCCGAATCCATCCTTCATACGTTGCGCCACGAGGTCTTCGTTATAACGGCGCCATTCTCCCGAGCTGCGACGCAGAGTCTGCTCCCGATCTTCGCCCGGTCGGCGAAACTCCGGATCTCCTGCTCCCACCAGCGTTTCTGTCCAGTGAAAGATCTGTTCCCAGTCTTCCTCCGGCACCCCCCCCATCTCGCAGATAGCGGCCACCGGCAACTTGGAAGACAACTCGTGGACGACATCCACCACACCGAGTTCACCCTTCGTCGCCATCTCATCAACGACCATATTGGCGAAACCACTGACGTAATTTTCCGCGAGATCCGCAAAGTGACCTTCCAGCCGTTTCATCGCGCGAGGGGTGAAATGCTTGCTCACTGCGCTGCGATGCTGACGGTGTTCCGGTGGGTCCATGAAGATGAAGTCTGGTGGATCATCCGGTGATCCGCCGTAACGGTTCGCATTGCGAACGCGACCCCTTTGACCGATACGAACCGTATCGACGTCCGATATTCGCAGTATCTGGGTGTTGGAGAACAGGCCCGGATTGCGTGAGATGTAACCCACGTCTTCGTGTTTGGTAATTGCCCAGAACGGCTCATGTCGCGGCCGTTGATACCAGAATACGGGTGCCTCCTTGCGCAATAAATCCCAAGCGGCCCACGGGTAACCGCTCTGAACATAGAGATCGGTGTCGGTAATATCGAGATTCTGAAGGGTCAGCAACTCGTTCACGGCGCTCATGTCTTGTCCCCTGCATGGTTGCGAGATCTCCGCGAGGAAGTCTAGCATGGCTTGCCGAGGCCAAAACAATATCAAACCTATGCAAGGGGCATCGACATGACCCAACTGACTCGTCCGGATGGCGCCGTGATCTACTACGAGGTTACCGGTTCCGGCCCGCCGATTCTTGCCCTTGGCTCAGGAGGCGCCGTCAGCGGAATTGACCGATGGCAATGTGAACCGATCCATCCCGTCGAAGCTTTCAGCGGCGATTTCACCGTGATCGTCATGGACCAACGTTACGCCGGCCGCAGCCGTGCTCCCCTGACGCCGTTCTCTCACCAACAGGCGCTTGGTGATCAATTGGCGGTGTTGGACACCGAAGGCGCAACAAACGCGCATGTGATCGGCGCCGGCGTCGGTTGCTCCCATGCGTTGCGCCTTTCCTACGAAGCCCCTGCGCGAGTCGCCTCATTGGTGCTCCTCAACCCTGTGGGTATCGATGAGTCAAATACCATGGATACATTCTATGACCTGTTCAGAGATACCATTCGAGTCGCCCGCGCCGACGGATTGAGCGGCGTCGTTGCGGCTGCGATGGACAATCCGAGTTTTATCGCGAATCCAGCAGGTGGGCCCTGGGCGCAACGTTTACACGATGAAGCCGACTTTCGGGACACCCTGCTTTCACTGGGACGCGAAACCTACATCGCACTGATCGTCGATTTTCGCGACGGGCTCTGGCCCTGGAATCAATCCTGCTTTTCCATTAACGACGTGGCGCTGACCCGCATCAATGTCCCGAT
>JAPUJX010000005.1 GCA_027295975.1 Gammaproteobacteria bacterium | reverse complement strand
TCGCTTCCGTTTCTGGAGTGTATTGAGATCTCAGAATCCGCGCGCGGCCATGATCATGGCAGGATGGCGGTGCGAACCTGGGAGCAGGATATGCTCTGTCTCGGTTTTGACCTGGTTCTCACGTCCACCGGCGCGGATTCGGACGCTCAACATTTCTGGCGCAATATGGGTTACGTGGACTGTGGCGCATTGACCGTTCGCAACAAAGCTGCCGAGGTCTTTTTTCAGCACAAGGTAGGAGTTGCCCGCTTGGAGGGTGGGAAAGCGGACCGTGACGCAAATTAGTTGTTTGCTCTGGGATTTCGGGGACACCCTGTGTGATGAACGGTTCATCTGGAGTGGTAGCCCCGAATGGATGGAGATCTACAATACCTTCGAAGGCGATGGGCTTGGTGCGGCCTGGTGCCTGGGCGAGTTGAACACCCGGGAGTTTGCGGCCGAACTGTCAAAACATCTGGGCCGTTCCGAAGAGTCGATCGTCGCGCACATGACCGAACGTTGTAACCACATCAGTTTCTTTCAGCAGACTTACGAGTTTTTCAAAGCGCGGCACCTTCCCCAGGCAATCGTAACGGTGAATCCCGATCTGTTTTCCGACGTGGTCGTTCCGATCTGTGGTTTTGCTGCGAACTGCGAGGTAATCGTGACCTCGTGGGAGGAAGGTACAATCGACAAAAATATTCTAAACAGGTTGGCAATAGAACGTATGGGTTTGTCCTGTACGAACGAAGAAGCCATTCTCATCGACAACAAGCGAGCTAATATCGATCGTTGGGTAGCAATCGGAGGATCGGGGTACTGTTATTCCGACGACGAGTCATTTGCCCGGCATGCAGCCAGTGGGATCGACGCGCTGGCCGGTTTGTCAGGCGCTTAGAAATTGATGATCCGTTACTCGGCACCGGTTTGCTGCAGGGTTTCTTTCTCCAGCAGTCGGGCCCCCCGGAGAATGTTACCCATCGCGTAGTTGCCCTCGTGACAGGCGTACTCGTATACCTTTTCGTCACTCTTTTTCCACGCGTACTCGCCACTCCACTGTTCGGTCCAGGCGGTTGGATCATCCACGGTAAAGTCGTAGAGCAGGTTGCCGTTTTCAAGCAACGAAAAGTGTTCGATCAGATGAAGATTTTCGTCTCCGCCATACAACCCGGTGTGCTCCCGAAAGTTGATGGTATCGACAACCAGAGTGTCGTCCTCCCACCAACCGATGGAATCGCCAAGCCATAACCTGTCGCCCTTGGGTCCGTGTTCGGAATTGAGACGGATGATACGCGCGTCATGGACCATTTCCATGAGGATCACGATGTGATCCTCGGTCTGCACGATTCTCTTGAAGTTGTTGTACACACCGGGCAGCATCGGCGGCCCGGCGCTGAACCCCACCAGACATCGCTCGGCAAGCGCGAGGCTTTCCGGACCGTCGAACGGTCCCGGTCCTTCTTTGTCCAGCCAGGACGCGGTGCCGTCGTTCTGATACGAAAACGAAGTAAAGTTATCCGCAAGTTTTTTTGCACCTTCGGGGGTTCTTTCCGGTTGTCGACCATTTGGTGGATCGTAGACGATGGAGGTACGAAATTGGCCGTCGATCTCGGAAGCGTCGCTGCCGAAGTCGAGCCAGAACGAGTTATAGCCACCCACCCCACCGGCACCCCCGGTGAGTATCTCGGAGTCCCCGCCAACGGGAGGTGCTTCGCGGTCCGGGTTGCTCGTTTCATCCGCGCTCAGCCTGCGCGTTGCCTCCCGCGTTTTGATTTCGTCTGCTTCCTCGCGAGTCATGAATTGTTTATCACCAAATTCTTCGGGTCGGTTCAGGGGTGTCAGGGTTCCGCTATCGTAGTTCCCGGTAAAGTCGGGTTTGCCGGACAGGGTGCGGTGTATGTCGGCTTGGGCAATGCCACCCAAAAACACCAGAGACGAAACCGAAATGAGAAGCTTGGGTATCATATTGAATCTCCGAATCTCAACCGACTTGCTGCGAATTGCTGACGAAAAACCAGGCGCGGTATGTTAACACCGTAAAGGAAAAGTACTGTACGTCCTTCTGTTCACCCTCTTGCCTGAGCAATTACCAGCAGGTGATACACAGGGCTGTCAACATCAGGATGATACCAGCGACTTCGGTCTGATCCGTGTCAGCCACCCCGGGCAGTCACCTTTTCCCACTCGGTTTTTTCCAGAGAATATTCCAGGTCATCGCCATCCCACACCTCTACAGAAGTGGTGTGGGAAGTGTCCGTCTTTGCGAGGTCTTGGGATGTGATACGAAACGAACGTCGAAATTTCATGCCGAGCTTTTCCAGAACGCGCCGTGAAGACTGGTTCTCTTCATAAGTAGTCGCTGTAACACAGGTGGCGCCTCCTTCTCGAAAACCTTTGTCGATCAGTGCGCGAGCACCTTCCGTCGCGTATCCCAGGCCCCAGGCACGTGTGTGAAAACGGTAACCAATCTCCACCTCCCGGGGGTTTTCGCCTACAGGCCTGAACACGAACCAACCTAAGAACTCATGGCTGTTTTTCTCGATCGCAGCCCAGAAACCGTAACCTGGAAACCGCTCGTCGTACTTCAGGAAAACGGGAAGGATTTTCTGCTCAATGATTTCGAGCGAAGTTGGCGTGCCACCGTTGATGTAACGCATCACCTCCGGGTCGTTGTCGAGCTCGAAGAGGTGCTCCGCATCTGCGGCCGTAAATCCACGGAGGATCAGCCTTTTGGTTGTTAGTAAAACCTGCACGGTAAAATTCCCCTTATCGTGGCCAATCGCCAAAGAAACAGACGAGGAACTGCGAAGTGTTCCCGCATCTCGAATACTACCTGACCCGATGGTATGCAGCCCGGAACTCGGGTAGAGGAACTTCTGGTTTCCCGCTGTTGCCGGTTTGAATCTGTGCGCTCGCTCGGCATACTGAACCTGTTTGTTGCGTCCGCTAACCAAGGAGCAATAGTCAAATGAGTGAAAGCCCGTACAACACACCCGAATCTACGCTAAACGAGGAACACGACTTCGATTTGATGGAAGTCGCAATTGGCGATAACAACACGAATTACTACATTCGGTATCTGGAGAATGCCGGTGAAGACAGCTGGACCCCTTCATGGCATTGGCCTGCGTTTTTTGTCACATCCGGTTGGTTGTTATACAGAAAACTCTGGTTAGCGTGGTTCCTCTACTTCTTCGCCCTTCCTGTCGCGCTGATTTTTGCTGGCGTGATTACCGTCGCACTGGGCGAGACCTTTGGCGCGATCGCACAAACGGTCATCTCGCTTGTTTGCTACTTTGTTCTCATGCCTATGTTTGCCAATGCGTTATATGCTCGCAAGCTGCGCCGACTGGTGGCGACGGCTGCGGTTCACAGTGATAACAGAGAAAAGCGTATCCAATGGCTTGCGACGCACGGCGGCACAAGCCTGATCTGGATGGTTGTCCTCATATTCCCCGTTGTAATCGGCATCCTTGCAGCGGTTGCCCTGCCTGCGTATCAGGATTACATCATATCTTCGAACACGGCGAAGGTGATCTCACATTACGAAGAATCGGCTCGTTACGTTGAGAACGAACTGGGTAATGTGAAGTCCAGTATTGTAATGGGCACAGAGACTCTGGCTAACTTCCAGGCGACTCGGGATTCTGCTCAGTGGGTTGCCGATTTGAATCTGGAAGGTTTGATAGCTCCTGGCGGTGGCCCCGCTTTCGCTACTACAGTCGACCATCAGGTGGGTATCGTTGGCGTTGTTGCCACCGGGTCGGTGATGGATGATCCCATCACTTACCAGGTGACGATAACTCGTCCCGCATACGGTGATTTCTCCGAGCAGCCGGTAGCTGCGAGGGTAGTTCACTGGGTCGACATTTAGTCCTGCAAACGATCGATCGCCTCGTCGGCCGACAGTTCACCCCTTTCCAGCCCGGACAGGACGTCCTCCAGATCGAGTGTTGGGGGTTTTTCCGGCGAATCGTCATCAGCGATCTTCAACGCTTCTTTGAGTTCCTTGATACGAATTTTGACCGTCGGATAGCTGATCCCCAGCGCTGCTTCCATATCTCGAATTCGTCCTTCGCATTTCAGGAAAATTCGCAGCAGATGCAGCTGTTCAGGCGAAAGCAAGGCGAACTCGTTTACCGAGATGGGTGCTTCGACGCGAACGCCGCAGGCGCATTCCAGAACCTTCGGATGCATTGGTTGCGCGCATGCGGGACACGGGCTTCCGATCGCGAGAGCATTACTCATGTGTTTTACTCCGGTTGCCCCTTGTTTGTTTCTCATACTCATGAAACTCGATCGAACTGGTAAGCGTCATCCCCGAAAAATCCACGCCTTCGAACCTGAGACCATCAATCGCGCAGTCGAGAAACTCGGTATTGTCGAATTGGCAATCTCGAAACCGCACGTTGTTTGCCTGAAAATTACGCATCGTCAGGCCTTTTGCCGGTTTCTGCCAATCGGATTTGAATCGAACGTCGGTTAATACGGTCGACTCGCAAACCAGATCGCTGATGTCCTGCCTGGACATCGTCACGTCCTGAAATGTCGTGTTCGAAAGCTTACAACGCCGCCAGGAGGAACCGACCAGACGCAACCGTTCGACAACCGTGTCGGCTTCAAGGGTGACGTCCTTGAAACGCCCGCCGTTGATCTCGATCTCAATCAATCGGCTGCCCGCCAGCACGACGTTTTTCATGTTTGCGCCGTTCCATTCACCGCCCTCGATCTCGGAATCGCGAAGTTCGAGTTTGTCAAAAGCGGCACCGTTCAATTTGACGTTGTTCAGGGTGGAGTGGGTGAGTTCACTTTCGGTGATGGAGGCCCCGTGGAGATGATTGTTACTGATTTCGCTGTCGGACAGTACGAGGTCGTAAATGCGGCCACCCTGCAGCGAGTTGCCTATGAACTTGGAGTTCTCGAGCACCAACTTCGCAATATGGGCGGCGCTTATATTATTGTCCTCGACGGTAAAACCCTCGCCAGAGGGCGTTTCCAGGTGTGATAGCTGGGCACGGTTGGTGTCGTTCACCCATCTTCCATCGAGGCCGCGAAATTTGCTGCGACCACCTCCGCGCAACATATCGTTCAGGACGTTTGACACGGTGTCCGAAATCAATCCACCCAGTTGGTCGTTGAGGTTCAAGTCTCCGAGATCCCATCGCCACTGAAAACCCTGGGATTGATTCCTGCTTCCCTTA
>JAPUJX010000499.1 GCA_027295975.1 Gammaproteobacteria bacterium | reverse complement strand
TCCTCCAGGAGGAATCAAGCCCGCCGGCTAATCTGGGCACCCGCCTTGCCGCACGCCTGAAGGTGATGGCGCAACTCGACATCTCCGAACGACGCGTCCCTCAGGATGGTCGGATCAAGATGAAACTCTCCAAAACGCGCTCTATCGACTTCCGGGTGAACACCCTGCCCACCCTGTGGGGTGAAAAGATCGTGCTCAGGATTCTGGATCCCGCCAGCGCCAAGATGGGTATCGAAAAACTCGGATTCGAGGCGGATCAGCAGGAACTGTTGATGGAGGCGCTGCACAAGCCACAAGGCATGATTCTGGTGACAGGACCCACCGGTAGCGGCAAGACCGTGACCCTCTATACCGGTCTCAACATCCTCAACACCACCGAGCGGAACATCGCAACCGCAGAGGATCCGGTCGAAATCAACATGGAAGGCATCAACCAGGTCCACGTAAACCGCAAAGTTGGTCTCGACTTCGCTACGGCGCTGCGCTCGTTTCTCCGCCAGGATCCCGACATAGTGATGGTTGGAGAGATTCGTGATCTGGAAACGGCCGAGATCGCAATCAAAGCGGCACAGACCGGTCATATGGTGCTCTCCACCCTGCACACCAACTCCGCCTCAGAAACGCTGACGCGGATGCGCAATATGGGGGTACCGGCGTTCAATCTGGCAACCAGTGTCAGTCTCATCGTCGCCCAGCGCCTCGCAAGACGGTTGTGCGGTTGTAAAAAGATGTTGGAGGTCCCGGAAGAGACATTAATGGCAGAAGGCTTCACGAAAGAGGACCTCGAAACCGGTTTTGAGGTCTTTGAGCCGAATACGGACGGTTGCGACAAGTGCAAAAACGGTTACAAGGGCAGAGTCGGAATTTATGAAGTAGTTAAAATAACACCGGAGCTGTCCCGTATTATCATGGAAGAAGGTAACAGCCTGCAGCTGGCAGAAAAAGCCCGCGAGCATGGCTTCAACGATCTGCGGCGGTCGGCTCTTTTGAAAGTCGTGGAAGGTGTAACGAGCCTGGCCGAGGCGAACCGAACGACAACGGGGTGATAAATGGCTGAAAGTGCATTATTTGTTTGGGAAGGAACCGATAAACAGGGCAAGAAGGCCAAGGGAGAAATCTCGAGCACGAACCCTGCCATTGCCAAGGCACAGCTGCGCAGCCTGGGTATCAATGCGACCAAAGTACGCAAGAAATCCAAAGGCTTCTCTATCGGCGGTGGCGGCTCGATCAAACCCGTCGATGTCGCGCTCTTCACCCGCCAGATGGCCACGATGATGAAAGCCGGGGTTCCCCTGGTTCAGGCCTTCGATATTGTCGCCGAAGGATTGGACAAACCCAACCTCAGTGAACTGATTCGCAACGTACGCAACGATGTGGCCTCGGGGAACTCCTTCGCGGTGGCATTGCGTAAACATCCAAAATATTTCGACGAACTCTTCTGCAACCTGGTGGACGCCGGTGAACAATCGGGTTCGCTGGATACGATGTTGAACCGTATCGCAACCTACAAAGAGAAAACCGAATCACTGAAAGCCAAGGTCAAGAAAGCCATGACCTATCCAATTGCGGTACTGTGCGTCGCCTTTGTCGTATCGGGCATACTGCTCATCAAAGTAGTACCTCAATTCCAGGACGTGTTCGCCGGTTTCGGAGCGGAGTTACCCGCATTTACCCTGTTCGTGATCGGCATCTCCGAATTCGTCCAGGTTTACTGGTTCATGATCATTCTCGGCGTAATCGCCGTGGTGGTGGCCTTCATGCAGGCACGGAAACGTTCCAAGGCGCTCAGAGATTTTATCGATCGGATATCTCTGAAGGCGCCGGTTGCGGGCAACATCATCGAAAAGTCCTCGGTAGCACGATATGCCCGTACCCTGGCAACGACCTTCGCAGCCGGTGTGCCACTGGTCGAAGCCCTCAACTCGGTTGCGGGATCCACTGGTAACAGCGTTTACACCAGGGCCATATTAAGCGTCCGCGATGATGTATCCACCGGTCAACAACTCAACTTCTCGATGCGCAATACGGGCGTGTTTCCCAACATGATCATCCAGATGGTGGCCATCGGTGAGGAAGCCGGCGCCCTCGACGAAATGTTGGCAAAGTCCGCCGACTACTACGAGGAGCAGGTGGACAACGCCGTTGATAACCTCACCGCCCTGATGGAGCCCATGATCATGTCGGTACTGGGGGTGCTGGTCGGGGGATTGATCATCGCCATGTACTTACCCATCTTCCAACTGGGCGCGGTCGTAGGTGGTTGAGTACCGGCGCAATGATCGGACGGGACCCCGGTATTAAGCAACCTCGTTCGTGATTTACGAACAACTGCTGACCTACGGCTGGCCGGGTCTTTTTCTCGCCATCTGGGTCAGCCTGTCGATCGGTAGTTTTCTGAACGTCGTCATTTACCGGTTGCCCTTGATGTTGCATCGGGAATGGGAACTGGAAGCGCGCACTTTCCTGAACCTCACGGGGAACATGCCCGAGGGCAAGAGGTTCAATCTGATCGCGCCGCGCTCGCATTGCCCGGTCTGCCGGCATCAACTCACGGCCTGGCAGAACATACCCGTCTTCAGCTGGGCGTTTCTCAAGGCACGGTGTGCACATTGCAACGCGGCGATTTCCATTCGCTATCCGTTCGTCGAATTGCTTGGCTGTATTCTCGCCCTGTGGGGGTTGGGCATGTTCGGATTCACCTGGTTGGGATTCGCGGTTCTATTATATTCCTGGACGCTCATTGCCCTCGCCTTCATCGACTACGACACCCAGTTGCTGCCCGATCAACTTACCCTGCCTCTGGTGTGGCTCGGGCTCATCACCAACCTTTTTGGGGGATTCACCGACTTGCCCTCTGCAATTTTCGGGGCCGTTCTCGGTTACCTCTTCCTCTGGAGCACCTATTGGGCCTTCAAGCTCGTCACCGGCAAAGAAGGCATGGGTTACGGCGACTTCAAGCTGTTTGCCGCCATCGGCGCGTGGCTGGGCTGGCAGGTGCTCCCCGCGGTCATTCTCATCGCATCGATAGTCGGGCTGTTGTACGCACTATTCACCGCCCTGACCGGAAAACGCACAAGCGCCCAGCCGATCCCATTTGGACCCTTCCTCGCGGTCTCCGGATGGGTTTCTCTGGTGGCCCGGGAGAACGTGATAACGCTGTTTCTGACATGACAGGCATGACAGACCGTTCATGAGCAAGTTTATCCTGGGGCTCACCGGAGGGATCGGCAGCGGCAAATCGGCGGTCTCCCAACGATTCGAATCATTGGGCATCGTTGTGGTGGATGCCGATCTTGCCTCCCGTGCAGTACTCAAACCCGGCAGCGAAGCACTTCGTGCAATTGCGAAACACTTCGGCGATGAACTCGTT
>JAPUJX010000498.1 GCA_027295975.1 Gammaproteobacteria bacterium | reverse complement strand
GGCACGAACCTCTTCGTTCGCATTCAAGAACCAGGAAACGGATATTCGCGACATTGGAGCTCAGCTTGGTGTTGCGACGGTGCTGGAAGGCAGCGTGCGCTGGTCTGCCGATAGCGAACTGGTGCGGATTACCGCCCAGCTCATCGATGCGAACAGCGGTTTTCACCTCTGGTCGGAGGCGTATAACCGGAAATTCGAAGACATATTCGCGGTTCAGGGTGAAATTGCCAGATCCATCGTAGCCAAGCTGCAGATCCAGCTCACCGGAGTCGAGGCATTCTCCATGACGGCTCCGCTTACCCGGGATGCAGAAGCTTATACCCTTTATCTGCGCGGCCGGGCGTTGTGGAAACAGCGCGGACTCGCGCCCATCGAACAAAGTGTGGAGCTATTCCAGGCTGCCCTGGCAAGGGATCCGGGGTTTTCCCGTGCCTATTCCAACCTGGCCGCGGCGTATGTGTTGATCCCCAGCTATTCGAAAGAAGAGAGAGACCCGTTTTTCGAGTTGGCGAGTGAGGCGGCACTGACGGCGTTGACCATCGATGAGAGTCTCGCCGAAGCCCATGCGGTGCTTGCGCGTATTTCGGACGATCGCTGGGCCTGGAGCGATGCCCAGACGAGTTTTTTCTTCGCAACCTCACTGGATCCCAGTGAACCCACCGCGCACCACTGGTACAGCGTTCACCTCAGCTCGGTCGGCCGTTATCGGGCTGCCCTGGAAGAAGCGCGGTTGGCGGCGGAACTCGACAACAAAAGCACGGCAATTCAGGTCAATCTCTCCGTTACCTTAACTGCGGTTGGCTTAAATGAGGAAGCGGAAGCGGCGTTGGCGCGTGCCGAGGCTCTCGGGTATGAAACCGTGCCTGACAATATGATGGAAACCAAGGACAGCCCGGTATTTCTGAACTCTGCCGTCGAGGGCGATCTGGACACGGCTTTTCGCATTGCCGGAGAGCTTGCGAAACAACGCACCTTGCCTCTTCACCTGATATGGAGCGCTAAGTTGAATGACTTTCGCCAGGACCCTCGCTTTGGCGAGCTGATGCGAACGGTAGGCTTGACGAACTATTGGCGCCGTTACGGTTGGGCGGATGTCTGCGGAAGCGATGAGGGGAACGCAATTTGCGGCTGACCTTGGTTGGATGACCTTAGTTGGTTGACCCTTATGGGTTATGCCCGTAGCTCGGCTCGTTGGGTCTGGAGCTTTTCCTGTATGTCCATGTGGTGCCGTTTGTTGATTCGATAACAAGCATAGAAACACGCACCGATCAGACCCGGAATGATGGTAATCGGCGAATCCACCATGCCGAGCCAGTAGATGACATCCACATCCACTTCACCGGGCTTTGATTTTACCGGGAACTCGATGATGTCGAGGGTGACACCCGCCAGGAAATGCCCCAACGCCTGGTCGGCTTTTGAGAAAAAAGTTCTCGCGGCAAAAAGCATGCCTTCCTGGCGCTGTCCATAGAGGAGTTCGTTTTCATCCGCAATATCGGCGAGTGCGGACATCACGCTGATATTCAAGACGGCACCGCAGACTCCACCCAAGCCAGAGAATACGATCATCATCGGCAGTAACAAAGCTGTGTGGTTGTCGGGAAAGAGGCCCGCCATCCGCAATATCACGGGTAACGCTGGAACGATCGACAGCAGAATCGCGGAGGTGACGATGGTTGCGCGTTTGTCGAAATACCAGTGTAACCGGGTAGTCAGCGAAAACGCGGTGATGTAACCCACGGCCGAACCGATCACGTAGAGGGCAATCTGCGCAGGCAGAAGTTCGAAGTAGTAGGTGTTCATGTACAGATTGAACGCGGCACGCGTGCCGATCGTGATGCTCAGGAAAAACAGCGCAATGAGCAGAAAAACATAATTGCGGTTCATCAGCACCGCCTTGATATCGGACCAGAACGCGAACACCGAGAACCCCGGCTGATTCTCGGGCGGTTGCGAAAGGCGCGGAATCTGATCGCGCGTGAGCCACGCTGATGAATACAGGATCAGGAATACGACGATTGCCGCGATGGCGGAAAACACCGGGTAGGCGTCGGGATTCAGAAGTCCGTTGGCATATTCCGCCGTCGCGGCAAACGCGAATGTCAACGCAACGTAGAATGTCCCCGCGGCGCCGACCCAGCCGAAAAAGTTGTTGTAGCTCATGATCTTCGAACGCTCGAGGTAGTTCGATGAAAGCTCCCCGCCCAGCGCCAGATGCGGCACGTGGAATATCGTCATGAACGTCCTGAGGGCAACGGCAAACCCCATGAACCACAGGAACAACCCGAAACCCGCCAACGCCTCGGGCGGGTTGAAGATCGCAAAAAAAGAAAGCGCCACGGGTAATGGGGCGATGAACATGAACGGATGACGCCGACCCCATTTCTTGGACTTGAATCTATCTGAGATGGAACCGATCAGCGGGTCGGAGACCGCGTCGAATATGAGAGCCAGGGTCGGCGCCAGACCCGCCAAGGTCGCATTCAGACCCAGCACCTGGTTGTAGTAGAGCATCGACAACAGGCCGAAGGAATAGAGGCAGATCTGCTCTGCCGTCGAGCCGATGCCAAAGCTGAGTCTGGTACTCAGGGAGACCTGCCTGACGTCGGTTTCGGCCATCGCTAGATTCCAGCACCTTCGATCATTGTTGTTCTCTTCGTTGCCTTTGGCGCGGTGATGACACCTTAGCAGATAGACGTGAAACGCAGATAGCGTACCATCCGTCAATAACCGGGAGGGAGGCATCATGAATTTTTCACGCTTGGGGAATATGGGTTACATTACGCTTCTGGTCATTCTGACCGGCGCCACCTCGACCGGCGCTAACATGGCCTTCGGCGAGGAATCTTCAGGCTCCGATGACCTAGGCTACGAGCCCGAGGGCACGGGCACGCGCGAGCTGGGTTCAGGAGATCTTGTCATCAAGATACTGGTGGAATCGCTGAACCTGGGCAGTTCCGATGTTGAGGTAGGCGAAATCTACTTTCCCCCGGGTTACGAAAGCAGCCGCCATAGCCACGGCACCATCGAAATATTCTATGTATTGAGCGGCACGTTGATTCACGAAGTGAACGGTATGCCACATGAATTGAAGCCTGGAATGGTGGGTATCGTTCGACCGCCCGATACCGTGGTTCATCGGGCGGCAGGTGGAAGTGCGGTAAAGGCTCTTGTTATCTGGGCACCTGGTGGAGAGGTAGACCGGCTGGCTGAGGTTTTTCCTCGACAGCGCTCCCTGCGCTAAGAGGATCAGATGGCAACTGCCGCTTCTTGAACTCTACGAACACGGTTGCGAAACAGCAGCAGAACGGCGAGATTGGCCATCCCCATCATGGACGCGTAAACAAAAGCCAGGTTGTAGTTACCATACATGTCGAAAAACAGCCCACCGACATAAGCGCCCATCCCCATGCCGAACCAGCCGAAAAAGGCGGTGATGCTCATGGCTCGTGCGGCGAATCCCGGCGACACCATCATGCGTGTCAACACCAGGATTGAAGACATGACACCGGAATAGGTGAACCCGAACAGCGCTGCCAGTACGTATAAACCGAACAGGGAAGATAATTGGGGGAACCCGAAGGCAAACGCACTCTGGCCCAACGACATCATCAGATAAGTGGATAAAGCGCCCAGGTTGTCGCAGAGTTTGCCCGCCAATACGCGCCCGACACCACCGGCGAACATCAGCGTGAGCAGAATGCTGGCGGCCTCTGTGCTGGAAACCCCACTGTCGGTCAACAGAGGTACGAGATGTACGATGGGCACAGCCATGCAGTTGCAACAGAAAATCACCGCCAGGCTGATCCACGCCACAACCTCTGTTTCGGTCACGTTCATTGCGGGTCCGGGTACCGGGATTTGCCTCGAGGAGGCAACCCTGCCAGGAGGTTCCCGCACCAGAAAGGCTACCGGTAACAACACCACCAGATACAAACCGGCAAGGATCACGTATGCCGTTCGCCAGTCATAGGTTTCGATTGCCCAGGCCGATAAATAGGGCACCACACCTTGACCCACGGCGCCTCCTGCGGCGGTTATGCCGATTGCGAAACCCGGGTTGTGGAGAAACCAGAACCCAACATTGGCAAAAAGCGGCGAAGACACCAATGAGGTGCCGAGAGCCCCA
>JAPUJX010000497.1 GCA_027295975.1 Gammaproteobacteria bacterium | reverse complement strand
AGCATATTCAACGGTTCAAAATGATAACTGTTCTACCGGGAAAATGATTAGTCTTGCTTATCGTTCCATCAGCAGAACGGATGGGACGTTTCGTTAAGGGAGCCTAAGCGACCGCCGATGCGTCCCGGCTGAATACAGAGGCGAAGGCAGCGTTTTGCCGAAAGTGACGGTTAGCAACCAGGATCGAAAATCAAAGAATAAACGTAATCAAAAACTAAAATAACATACGGATCAACGCGGACTTTTAAGGAGCTTTCGCTTTTTATAATCCGATTATCCGCCGCGTTGGAGCCGAAACGGTCAGGAACTTACCTCGAATTCGCATGGCTACTCTCTTTATTTTTGCGGGGCTGCCCGGCACGGGAAAGACGACCTTGTCTGAGCGACTTGCCCGCAGGGTCTCCGCTGTTCACTTGCGAATAGATACCGTGGAACAGGCGTTGAGAGACCTTTGTCACTTGGAGGTCGAAGGCGAGGGCTACCGTTTATCCTACAGAATCGCGTCCGACAACCTTCGCATGGGAATGGACGTGGTTGCCGATTCATGCAATCCACTGGAACTCACCAGAAGGGAATGGGAACAGGTTGCGGAAGATACCGGCTCTCATTTCATTAACATTGAGGTCGTGTGTTCAGACGGTCGCGAACATCGTCGCCGAATCGAGTCCCGGACTTCAGATATTTCGGGGCTGAAATTGCCGTTGTGGCGCGACATTGAGGATCGCGAGTATCACAGCTGGTCGAAAGACAGGATCATCATTGACACGGCCGGACGATCGGCAGCGGATAGTATTGATGCGTTGATGCTTGCACTTGGAATCTCGCACGAAACGCCCTGAGAAGCCGTTGCACGCCGACCCGCGGGCCGCGTGCTTTGATGAGATCAATGTCCATCGTCGCGATAACCAATTCAGCGCATTCTACATCACAAGAAGGAAGCAGTTTCATGAAAAGACTTCTGTGCCTTATACTCCTGTCTGCGGTGGTCTTGGGCTGTCAGTCACAATCACGAAAGCGGCAGTACTGGTCTAAGCCAAACACGACGATTGAGCAGGCAAAAGACGATTGCCAGAAATGCAAGGTGATTGCCCGAGGAGAGGCGCAGGCAAGGCAGTATGACCGATACCGCGAGCGTGCAGTGAACAGGATCGCTGCATCCTTCACCAGTCCTGAATTGAATGAAATCGACAGAGACTTCGACGAACTGCATTCATTCAGGAGTTGTATGCGGTCATTGGGGTATCAACCCATTCCTGGACATCACCTCGATTCTGATATGCGTAAGGCACATCGCTTCGGCGGTGGGACAATCCAGTACCTCGCGGGCGATTAGGGAAGGGGGCAGGGTTGAAGTCCCTGAGGTACGAACTGACATGTCGATGACCGAAATCAAGACGGCAGTCAGGCGTAGTGATGGGACAGTGGCACTGGAAGGAACATCGCTCTGCTACACGATGCCACCGTGTCGTCTGGCCAGGTACCCCATGATCATCGTGTTGACCACCACCTTTACCCTGGTAGCCTTCGCTGCCAACTCTCCGCTCTGTCGCATGGCGCTCGCTGGGCATCTCATCGACCCCGTGTCTTTCACGACGCTTCGTCTCGTGAGTGGGGCAGTGGCACTCATGCCCATCGCTCGACTGCTTGATGGACCGGAGAAGACACAGAAGACGGGCGGTTCATGGGTTTCGGGTTTTGCTCTGTTTGTCTACGCAGCGGCGTTCTCCTTTGCCTATGTTTCGCTGAGTGCTGGAATAGGGGCGCTCATCCTCTTTGGCTCGGTGCAGATCACGATGGTGGTGGCGGCAGTGAAATCAGGCGAAAGCTTCGGGCCTGCACAGTGGCTTGGCTCCGTCGTAGCGATGGGGGGACTCATCACTCTGGTGATGCCGGGGATCTCGGCGCCCACCCCGCTTGGCGCACTGCTGATGTGTGCCTCAGGGATCGCTTGGGGTATGTACTCCATCCGGGGTAAGGGGGTTTCGGCGCCCATTGCTATGACCGCCGGAAATTTTGCGCGTGCGGCACCCATGGCGGTGGTCGCATCTTCTGTTGCCTTTTCAAAGGCTCATATGGATCCCTTGGGCATTCTGCTGGCTCTGATCTCGGGAATCGTCACGTCTGGATTGGGATACGTCCTTTGGTACCAGGCGCTACGCTCTCTAACGATTTCCCAAGCCGAGATCGTGCAACTCACCGTACCCGTTCTGGCGGCTTTTGGCGGGATAATGTTCCTAGCGGAGCAAATTTCGGTTAGATTGATCGCTGCAAGCGTCTTGATACTCGGTGGAATAGCTTTGGCTGTCAAGAAACGCGAGCCATAATCGGATCCTGTTTCAGGAGTGGATCCCTTATAGCGTATGTTGCCTACTCGGCGGCACATCGGAAATCGTTTGAACAAAAACATTACTGGGAGTCTTGATCATGTGTAAAGCATTGCTTACTTGCCTTCTGGCCCTCAACCTGGTGCACACGGTTTCGGCGGAGTCAATTCCTGAGTTCAAGTGGCGGGCCGTGGAAATCGACAAGATCCAAATCGGCTACGGTCTCCAGATGGCCGACGTGAACGGTGATGGAAAAACGGACATCGTTCTCGCCGACAAGAAAACGCTTCAGTGGTATGAGAATCCCGGGTGGACGAAACACATCATCGCCCGCGATCTCACCCAGCGTGACAACGTCTGCATCACGGCCAGAGATATCGATGGCGACGGTAAATGCGAGATCGCGGTCGGC